>CADBQL010000001.1 GCA_902796815.1 uncultured Coriobacteriaceae bacterium
CACATTCACGCCCATGCCGTAACTGTACTGGGCATGCATCTGGATAACGGAGAACAACGAAATGGTCCATTCGTCCTGATTGGACTCATCGGTGCGCAGCGGATTGAACGGCTCGCCCTTTACCGTCAGGCGCAGGCGGTAACGTCCAAAAACCCTTTCGAGAAACGCGGTGACCTCTTGGTCCTCGCCAAAGTGTTCGCTGACGTTGAGCAGTGCCTCCTCGAACAGCAAACGCGCCCGCACGCGATCTTGCTTTTCGACGGCAAGTTGCTCCGTGTTATCAATAAACCACTCGGATGCTTCGTCGATACTCTCGGGGTTCAAAACGAACGTTATGGAACTCGTTTTGGAACTCATGAGATCAACTGTCGCTTTCTGGGTCGGTGACAATGCGAATTCATAATACGAGCAATGCGCATTTCACGCAATGAGCCTGCCTGCAACTTAACGCAAATGAATCACGCCCCCAAATCGATACTCATCCCTCTTGAGTATCGACTCGGGGGCGTGACCCATCACGCTTGCAACCGAAAAGGCAGCCTCCCCTAATCGCGTTTCATTCCTTGATAAGCGCACGCATGGGATGTACAAGGCCGATAACCGCACAGATTAGCGCAATGCCTATGAGAACGGGGAATATGGCATCGTTTCCCATCGAAGGGATGGCGGCCATCGACGCGGCGAACAGGTAGGGCCCGATGAAAGGACCCAGATTCATCATCGAGGTCATGATGCCGCTCACGAACGGGATGCGGCTTTTGGGCGCGATGTTGCCCGTGGCGTTTTGAGCCGCCGTGAAGAAAGCCGAACCGCCGAAGCCGAGCAGGAACACTCCGCATGCATACATGACGGGGCTCTGCGCGATGAGGCACGGCACGATACCGATTGCAGCGATGAGGGCGCAGACGCCGAACAGGCGGCCTTTGAGCAATTTCACCAGATACGGAAAAGCCATGCCACACAAGATGGTGCCGATACCGCAGCAGTTGATCACGAGCGCTGCTTCACCCGGACCGGCAAGTCCACGCACATCGAGGATGGTTGACGTCACAACCTGCACGGTGACCACGCAAGTCCAGCATGCAAGTGCGAACAAGGCGTAACCCCAAATTGCGGATGGAATCTTTTCCTTCGGACCTGCAGCAGTGAGGCGCGGTGCGTCTTTCTCCTTCTCGAGAACGATATATTTGGCCTCGGGAAGCCAGATGAGCGCAAGCAAGAACGGCACGATGCCGATGAGATACGCGAGGAACGAGTAATTCCACCCAATTTCGGTCAGATAGCCCGCGACCGTCGTGTAGATCAGATTGAACACGAACTGGATTGTGATGCCCCACCCAAGAAGGCGACTGCGTTTTTCGCCTTCGAAAAACGCGATAATCGTCGCGTTTCCTACCGGGAACATGATGCCGAGACCGATACCGACAATGATGCGAGAAACGATGACATACGTGTAATCGGTGATTTCGGGCATGAGGAACGGGAAGGCCCCGCCAAGCGACATGACGAGTATCCCGATGAGCGCCGCTGGCTTAAAGCCGATCTTGTGCAACATGCCGCCGACTATCATCGTCACCGGCACCGAAACCACGCCCGTAACGCTGTTCGCAAACATGATCGTCGTGATGTCCGTGCCCACGAAATGATGCGCGAACGACGCAATCGAAGGCGTGAGGATGGCAAACTCGCTCATGCAACAGAACAGCGCGAGTATCCCCAGCACGTTGAGCGCGCTCAAATCCTGCCTTGCGCTGGTTTTTTCCTCCATGATTCCCCCTCGCTACGAGCCCCATGCGACCAGAAGGGAGACACTCTTCTGGTCGCATATGCGGCGTTGGCGCGATCAGAAGAGAGACGCCCCTTCTGATCGCAAAACCGTTCATTCCCCTAGTCGGTATCAATCGCCCAGAGGACCTGCTTGGGCTTGGCGGCCAGCTTGACGCTGAGCTCCTCGATGGTGCCAAACTCCATGCAGGCGCCCAGGCAGTTGTGCACGCACACGGGCTTGCGACCGCGGGCGAGGCGCGAGGCGCATCCGTCGCACAAATCGGTGGGCACGGGAATCTTGTTCCAATTGAAGTTGTGCCCCTGATCGTTATCATCGCACTTCTGCCACGGGCCGTCCTCATAGAGGCGGATGCCCCACTTGCCCTCGCGCAGGCCGTGCTCTTCCTTGCAAGCTACCTCACAGGAGTGGCAGCCGGTGCAGTACTGGTAATCGATAAGGAGTGCATATTTGACCATGGCTACTCACCTTTCTTACTTGACCACGACGGAGTTGGTGTGCTCCTCGTTGGGGGCGAACTCCTTGTAGAACGCGACGATGTCCACATCGAGGTTCTCGGAGATGGGCTCCACGTTGCAGCAGTTGCTCTTGTACGGAGCACCGAAGCCCAGGTTGTTGTTGTGATGCTCAGGCACGAGGTCGTTGCAGTTGGACTGGAACACGCCGAAGAG
>CADBQL010000002.1 GCA_902796815.1 uncultured Coriobacteriaceae bacterium
CCACGAAGAAGCTCGCCATCGCGACGGCAATGAACGTCCGCCTCAATTTGGCGATAGCTAGGGGTGTCCTGCCCGATCGCCCTCCTCAAGCAGATAGCCGTCTTCGGATTCCACGAGAACGACGTGCGACCCGATAGCGTCGAGCTTGTTGCGCAGGTAGCGCACGTAAAGCGAGACGGTGTCGGCATCCGCTTCATCGTCGTCAGCCCATACGCGCCCGAGCAAGAAATCGGTAGACAGGGGGCGCTTGCGGTTGAGGATGAGGGAACGCAACAGCTCGAACTCAACTGGAGAGAGCCGAATGCTGTTGTTGGACCTGAGCTCATACGTTTCGGCATTCAGCTCGATGTCCCCTAGCGTGAGGTTACCCGTACCGTAGTCGGTGTTACGCCTGGCGAGCGAGTGTACGCGCGCCACGAGCTCCTTCATGGCAAAAGGCTTGGGAAGGTAGTCGTCAGCACCCGCCATGAGCCCTTCGACGCGATCGTCGACCTCGGTTTTTGCCGTGAGCAAGATGACCGGCACGACATTGCCCGTATCGCGCATCTCGCGCAGTACCTCGATGCCGCTTTTCTTGGGCATCATGATGTCGAGAATGGCCACATCGAATGCCTCGGTCGCCAGAATTTGCGCCGCCTGCTCGCCGTCATAGCAGGTCATCACCTCGAAGCCCTCGTGCTCGAGCACGACGGACACCGCCCGGCTCAGCTCGACCGTATCTTCCGCATAAAGTATCTTCGTTGGCATGTCGTTTCCTCCAAATGAGTTTTCAGCCTAGGTTCTGGCCGATTGCGCAGAGGGTTTTGCCCTTGCCTCTGGCCGATTGCGCAGCGAGTCTTTGCCCTAGGTCCTGACCGATTGCACAGCGAGTCTTTGCCCGGCTCGTGACGCCCTGCCCACCGCGAGCGATGGGTCCTCGACCTGGCCCGTGTCCCTGCCGATTTCGCGCAGTGGGTCTTTGCCCAAGGTCTTGACCGATTGCGCAGGGATCGTTACCCCAGCCCCTGGCCGATTGCGCAGGGGGCCTTTCCCCAGATCCTGACCGATTGCGCAGGAATCTTTCCCCTGCTCCCGGCCGATTGCGCAGGGGTCGTTTCCCTGGATCCCGGCAGATTGCACAGGGGGCCTTTCCCCAGCTCTCGGCCGATTGCGCAGAGGACCTTTCCCCAGCTCCTGACCGATTGCGCACAATGAGTCCTTTCCTGGCTCCTGGCTCAATCGCCCTGCTCTTCCATAATCAAATCGCGAAGCGCCTGCATCGACAAGTCAGTCGACGCCAGCTCATCGGCACAGCGCTTGAGCTCGGCCACGATGAGCCGCTCGTTCGCGGGCGCCTTCTTCTTGTACTTCATGTGATGCTCGAGCGCCGCCCACGTGTCCATCGAAATCGTGCGCAACTGAACCTCGACGAAGAAGCCGCCGTCAGCCTCGCAACCCACCGGCCTTCGCTCATCGGTCGTGCGCAAGATCATATGGTAGCTTCGGTAGCCATTCTCCTTCGCATTCTTGATGTAGTCCTTCTCCGCGACCACTTCGAACCCAGGCATGCTGGCAAGGTGATCGCGCACCAGGTAGACATCGCTTCTGAACGCGCACACGACGCGAAAACCGATGGAGTCTCGTATCTCGACAAGCGCCGAGCGGCACGTCTCGGGAAGATTGCGCCTGCGGCATTTCTCGCGCATGGAGTCTTCGGATTTGATGCGCGATAGGCAATGCTCTATTGGATCGAAATCCGAGATCTCGCACATCTTGCTGCGCAGCTCGGCGAGAGAGGCCGCAACCTCGTCGCGCAGATCCTCCATCAGCGCAAGGTTCTCGCCATATATCGTCTGGTCGTCCACGTATGCGCCACCATCCTGACTGCTTCTCCGACATTTACCTGGCAATCGTAGCATAGCGAAGCCGAAGCTACGGCAGCTGGCACGTTTTTAATACGACTCCGTTACAGCAAATCCCATCCATTGCCAAAAAACCCATCCATTGCCAATAATCCCTCCATTGCCAAAAACCCATCCATTGCTAATATTGCTCACTCGCGCAAGCCCGATGCAGGAGGCAGCGGATCGAACATTTTCATACATAAGTTGACCCGTCAAGAACAAAAGCCCAGTTCGCGTTTTCCCCAAAACCAACTTATGTATGAAAATGCAAATGAGAGCATTCTTGTTCGATACCCGTACCAAGTTGGTGCTAATCTACGACAATGCAGATTACTTTCAACAAGATGACAGCCCTCTCCCTGCTGAGGACATTGCGCGCAAACGCACAGGGATGTCGCGCGCTCGCGATAAGGACAAACATTGTAGCGCCCGACCCCTTTCCGAGAAAGCGCTGGTCAAAGAAGGCCTTTCAGTCCATCAAGTTTGACGTGCCCTTTGAGTTGGATAGTTACCCCGTAGACGTCGCCGTCCCCAATGCGTCAATGCGCCTGGAATCAAGGAGCGCGTCGAACACCACATATTCGGCAGCGCTCCCAGAGGGGGCTTTCGTAAGCTTGGGAAACGGGCTTGCCCTGAGCGGGCCCGAACTGCTCTTCGCGGAACTGGCCGGCTCGATGAACCCGGTGGAGCACTTGATGCTCGGCCACGAGTTGTGCGGCTCATTTAGCCGCGATGCTAAAGATCCTTACAATGGGCCCATTACCTATGGGGTAAAGCCCGCGACTAGCACCGAGCGCATCGGCGCGTTCATCGACCAAGCCTCTTATGTGCACGGTATCGCGCATGCACGTGAATCGCTTCGTTTCTTAAACGATAACGCCTGGTCGCCAACGGAATCACTTATCGCCGCCCTGCTCCGCTTGCCCATCGACAGCCTCGGCTTCGACATCGGGGATCTCGTGCTGAATCCGCGGGAACATGCGACAGCCCAGCTTCCGGGCGCGAAGGGGTCCCGCGTTCCCGATAGCGTAATTGCCGAGTCCACGGTAGGCGTGAACTACGATGGGTTTTATCATTTGAATCTGCATTCGGTGGTTACGAACGCAATCGAGATGGGAGCGCATCCTGAGGTATCGCGAGCTCAAGCCGCTCTAAATAGAGCCGTTCGCGACGTGCGCGAAAAGGCAGTCGACGATATACGCAGGAACCGAGAGCTTGCCGCAGGTGGGTTATTCGTGTTCCCCGTCGTGAAGGAAGACCTCTACACGCCAGGAGGGTTCGACCAAGTCGTCGAGCAGCTGCTCAATGCCCTGGAGACGTTTTCCGGCCGAAACGTAAACGAGCAGAGGAAAATATTGCGAAAGAAAGCCCTCAGCCGAGAGCGCCATCGCGCAATTCTTTCGCTCCTTCCCGGAAAAAGCGAACGTAGCATTCAGATCGGCCGTTTCATCTACGGCAACGAAGTGAGCACTGAGCCGCCCAGAATCGATGAGTGCTGGATCGAGCTCTAGGCCTGCGAACGGATGCGATAGCGTAGGGCTGGCTTAAGCATGCCATTTTCATACATAAGTTGATTTTCCGGAGGAAAAAGCCCAGGTCGTGTTTCCCCAGAGCAAACTTATGCGTGAAAACGGAAAAGCTACGTCCACGTTTTTGCTGCATCCCGAGCTAGACGTAATACGCAGCCATCAAGACGAACCATGGTTGCAGCACTCTGGTTCTGGAACCCGACGGCACGCAGACTAGTGTTACTATGTCGAGGTGCATTCTGCGCGTGAGAAGTACAGGACAAGCGAGTTCGACTTGGAGCCCAACGCCGTCATTCTCAGGATGAAGGGATGGATTTGTACAGGACAAGCGAGTTCGACTTGGAGCCCAATGGGTCACCGCACTTGCATCGGCCCGGTCAGCCGATATGTGGACGTGCCGCCGCCCCAACCCCAGCCCGGTCAACCGAGATGCGGGCGCGTCGCCACTTCGAGCCCCGCTTCGATTTGCTCGATTGAAATCTGCGCGAAACGGCGCACCTGTTCGCTGCCCTCAGCCATGGCGCGGCGCAGCGCTGGCAGGTAACTCGCGTCGCCGCTGTTGCCCATGGCGATAGCAGCATTCTGCCTGAAGATGTCGATGTCGCGGATGTAGTTGAACATGACGGGTCGCACACAGGCCTCGTAGTAGTCCTCGTCGCAGAAGAGCATCTGCTCGAGCGAAAAGCTGCTGGCAAGCCAATCCAGATAAGGGTCAGGCGTTTTGGGCGCCTCGAGCACATGCGCGTTGCGCGGACAGGCGACCTGACAGGCGTCGCAGCCGTGCACGCGCTGACTGATGAGCGCGGTGACATCCGGATCTTTGTACTCGCCGGGCCTGAAGTTGCTGTAGAGCACGCAGCGCGTGGGATCGAGCGCGCCGTCGTCGTCCATGGCGTGCGTCGGACACGCGTCGATGCACTTGCGGCACCCATCGGGACAGCCCCGTCGAGGCTCGTGAACCTCGCATTCGAGCTCGACGTCGACAGGGATCGTCACGAAAATGATGAACGACCCAAGCTCGTCGGCGTAGGCGAAGTTGTTGCGCCCGTACGTGATGAGCCCCGCCCGCGCGGCGATGGCGCGGTCGACAAGTTGCATGTTAGTGTGGTCGTACAGCGAATGGACGCCCAAGCTTTCCAGATACTCCTCGAACAGCAGCA
>CADBQL010000003.1 GCA_902796815.1 uncultured Coriobacteriaceae bacterium
CAAGCAGACGAAAACCAAAGCCCTCCCTGCGAAGGGCCACAAGCTGACAAAGGTCGCAGCTGTGGCGGCTACCTGCGGGAAGGCTGGCAAGAAGGCCTATTGGAAGTGCTCGACGTGCGCCAAGCTGTTCGCCGACGCAAAGGGCGCAAGCTCAATCAAGGCCCCGCAAGCCATCCCCGCGACCGGGAAGCACAGTTGGAATTCGGGCACGATAACGAAAAGACCGACGACTGCGACAAAGGGCGTGCGGACTTTCACATGCACGAAGTGCGGCAAAAAGAAGACGCAAGCCATTCCCAAACTGGTTCTCGGCAAGGACGGCACGGGGCTCGGCAAGGGAGCGTCAGCCTCGACGGCAGATTACAGCCTGACCACAAAGGCAAACGACTCCGACCCCAAGGGCACAACGTTCCACCTCCTCCAGGCTAAGGTCAAGGGGCTCACGCAGACCTCCATCACACTCTCTTGGGCAAAAGCTGAAGGCGCAAAAAAGTACGTCATCTACGGCAACAAATGCGGCAACACCGCCAAGCGAGTGAAGATCGCAGCCACGACCGGGCTTTCCAAGAAGCTTACGACATTGGCTGGAAAGAAAGTCGCGCCGAAGACGTTCTACAAGTTCAACGTCGTAGCCCTCGACAAGAACAACAAGGTCATCTCCACGTCGAAGACGATTCACGTAATCACGAAAGGGAGCAACGAGTACTGCAACGCAAGTAAAGCGACCGTTACGAACACCGTCAGAGCCAAGGCCGAGAAGCTCAACAAGGGCAAGACCCTGGAGCTGAAGGCTAAGACGATCCGCGATCCGAATGACGTGAAAAACAAGCTGAAACTGAAACAGCACCGCGCCATCTCCTACGAGTCGAGCAGACCCGAAATCGCGACCGTGTCTGCCAAGGGCATCATCACAGCCAAGAAGAAGGGCGCCTGCTACGTTTACGCCTATGCCCAGAACGGCGTTTGCACGAAAGTCAAGGTGGTCGTGAAGTAATGCCTTCCTTGATCGAAGCAGGTTCGAGCCACTTGCTTCGATCTCCGCATGGACGAAAGCAGGGGCGCTCGCCGCAATTTCGTCCGCGTCAACCACAACGTGCTCCTTGATGTGCTCTTGGGCAGAACCCAGGACACTGTCAACATGCTCGGCAGCATCATCATGGTTGCAACCGATGACGCGAAGAGCCGGCGGAAAGCTAACTAAGGTTGGCCAGGCTCGCCCGGCTGGACAGGCTCGCCCGGTTGGCCTGGCTCGCCCGGTCGGCCAGGCTCGCCCGGTCGGCCCGCCTGGCTTGCGCGACCGGCCCGATCAGCTCGACGCGCCGATACGTCCCGTTCCGTCTCCTGGCCGGCGTGGCCAACCCGATCAACCCGGCGCGCCAGCCCATCCCACTCTGGCTTGTTCAATTCGTTAATCACGCCAGCGGCGATGATACCTGACGGGAAGGCAATAATCGCCATACCCGCAATTGCCGAAATCATGACCACGATGCGCCCAATCTCGGTCATGGGATGGATGTCGCCGTATCCTATCGTGGTCAGGCTGATGACCGCCCAGTAAAGCGCGTCGAGGAAGGTATCGAACGTATCCGGCTCGACGTTGAACATCACCGTGGCGCACACGAACACGTAGATGCTGGCGAGCACGAGCGTGATCAGGAGAGGCATGCGCTGGCTGCGTGCGGCATTCGTGAGCATGCGGACGCTTTTCGCATGGCGCACCAGCTTGAACGCACGCAGAGCTCCCATAACCCTAACGATCCTGATGGCCTTGAGCGAGCCATTCGCCGCGAAGAAGGTCGGCAAGAAGGAGAGCACGTCTAAGACCGCCATGGGGGTGAGGGGATACAGGGCGAACGACGCCCTCCCCCGCTTCAACTTGAAATCAGCTGTCGTCCAGCGCAACAAATAGTCGATGATGAAGATCGTGGTGCAGAAGCGATCTATAACGAGAAAGTTGGGGTGTGGCGTTTTGAACCAGAGCGGCACCATCCACAACACAATGAGGGCCGTCGTGACGAAGTGGTATACGGCAGCGACCTTGTCATCCTCGTTTTCGTTCGCGAGTATTTCGTATAGGCGCTTGCGGCTCACCATTGCATCCCTTTTTCTCGAGCTTCGCGGCGACGAATTTTGAGCAGTTCGGCGTCCACTTCGCTTCACTCCGCGCTCCACGCTTGACTTCGCGATCCGCGCACCATTTCGCGCTTCGCACCCCACGCTTCACTTCGCGCTTCGCGATTCACGCTCCACGCTTCGTTTCAAGCTCTGCGCTTCGTTTCTCACTCCTCATAAGGATGACCAGTGCGTACTCCAATGCGCTTTCGCTCATACCAATTATACGCAACGTATGCCAATCGAACCTCGAATCGGCATGAGCACTTTCTGGGAAAACCCGAACGGCGAGCATGCGAGGGCGCGCACCTCCTTCCACGAAAAGCTTGTGTGCAAACGTCAAGACCATGGCCGAGCACTGAGCCATGCCAAGGTCGGACTATTTGCTTATTTTTCGTACCAGAAATCGTCTTCGTGAAATTTGACCTGGCGCGTTATAAAGCCCTTATTGATTCGGGAACGAAAACTGTTCACGTAAAGCGGCAAACCCCTAACCGAGGCCGCGCGACACCCAAGAGTCCA
>CADBQL010000004.1 GCA_902796815.1 uncultured Coriobacteriaceae bacterium
CATTTCTTCTGGATGCTGTATTAGATCGAAATACATAAACAAAGGCCTTTGCAATTAGACAGAATTTCTTGACCTCAATTATACAATGGTTATTCAATAATGCTTTTTCATGGATACCTACTTATTTCTATTCCCGCAGGGTATGAATACCTGTTAGTATCCTTTAGGAATTATTACGGCTTTTTTCCTAGAAAAATTTAGGAAACTGTTAGGAATTATGTTAGACTAATAGTGTTTCCGCAGATGGGAATGGGGTATTAGTATTCTCGTTGGGGGCACCACGAATCTGAAGGCCGCCTCGCTGGCGGCCTTTTCATATATGCGGAGGATTACATGAATTCATTTGACCAGCTCGGATTATCTGAGCATGCCCTTGCTGCCGTGAAACGCATGGGTTTTGAGCGGCCGACGCCCGTACAGGAGCAGGCCATCCCGCTCGTGCTCGAAGGGCGCGACATCATCGCCGGCGCACAAACGGGAACGGGAAAAACCGCGGCGTTCGCGCTTCCCGTCATGGATCGGCTCGAGCATGCCAAAGGCGGATCGGGTCCGCTCATGCTCGTGGTCACGCCGACACGCGAGCTCGCTCAGCAGATTGGCGAAGTTGCCGACCAGGTCGCTCTGTCGACGCATCATCGTATTACGACCGTTGTCGGAGGGCTTTCCTATAAGCCTCAAATCGACAAGCTGCGTCGCGGAACTGACATTCTGATTGCAACCCCAGGGCGGCTTATCGATTTGATGGACCAGGGAGCGGTGCGTCTCGCGGATGTGCAGGTGCTCGTGCTCGACGAAGCCGATCGCATGCTTGATATGGGCTTTTTGCCCTCTGTGAAGAAAATCGTGGCGGCGACTCCTGCAACACGTCAAACTTTGCTGTTTTCAGCGACTATAGACGGGTCGATCATGAAGGTCGTAGGCTCGATGCTGCGCAATCCCGCAAAAGTCGAGATAGCCCGAAAAGGCACGGTGGCCGAAACCGTCGATCAATATGTGATACACACGACGCAATCGGTCAAGCCTGCGCTTATAAAGGCGGTTCTTGCCGAGAAGAACTTCTTTCGCGTCATCGTGTTTGCCCGCACACGCAGCCGCGCTGATTCAACTTGCCGAAGGTTGAAAAAAGCTGGCTATGCTGTCGAGGCAATCCATTCAGATCGCAGCCAAAGCCAGCGCAGGCGCGCCCTTAAGAAATTTGCCGATGGTGAAATCAACATCATCACGGCAACCGATGTCCTTGCGCGTGGCATCGACGTTGACCAGGTCGATTACGTCATCAATTACGATGTTCCCGAACAGGCGGAAGACTACGTGCATCGCATTGGGCGCACGGGGCGTGCGGGTGCGCGCGGTTTTGCCGTGACCTTCGTTACGCCCGAGACCGAGAAAGAGATGCGCGATATCGAGAAACTCATCAAGAAAAGCGTCCCGGAGATGCAGCTTCAGGATTTTGACATGGCGCAGGCCGAAGCCGATGCCGCCGAAGCCTCGATTACCGCGCAGTCCAAACGTGATCCCGAAGTCAATCGCGTGAAACGCAGCCTCGCCAACAAGGCCCAGCTCAAAGCCGAGCAAGCAAGTCAGCGCCGTGATGAGCAAACCGAGTGGGCGAGCGCAAAGCGCGCAGCTCGCAAGCGCAAGCCCAAGGCGCAAGAAGCGCCAATCGAGCCGAAGCCCAAGCCCAAATCAAAGGCAAAGGCAAAGCAGAAACCAAAGCCTACCCTCAAGCTGAAGACAAAGGCTAACGGGCGTTCTTTCGACCAAAAAGCTGCTCCTCGTCCGGGATCCAACTCGAAAACCGCATCTGCAAAGCGCGGGTCCAAAGCGGCATCCCCAGCTGCAGCAAAGGCAAAGACGGCAAATCCGAAATCGAAAGCGCCTACCGGTCGTTCTGGCGATATTCGTCCCGGTCGTGCGCATCGCGCCGAGATCGAGAGAGCGCGTTCGCGTTCGCGCAAGCGCCCGTAATGAGTTTCGCCTCAGGGGCGTGACTCATTTTGGGGAGCGTTTCATTTTTGCGAGTTCGCGGGTTCGATAGTCCCCAAAGGATGCGATAGCCTCAGCAGACGTAGCGATGAGTTTTGCCCCTGGGGCGTGACTCATCCGTCATGAGTCACGCCCCAGGGGCAAAACTCATTCAGCTCGTTAGGAAGCCTCGGAAACTTCGGCAGTCGTGATAGGCATAGCTGTCGCGTCAGTCTCAACAGCCGTGACGGCTGCAGCTTCATTGGCTTCGACAGATGTGGCAGTCTCGCCGGTATCGTCGGGCTTGGAGATATCTTCATCTTCCGCATCCGAGCGCTTCTTCTTCTTTTTCTTCTTTTCCTTAGGACGGACCGTGTGGTCCTCGAAGGCCATGCGGATGTCATCGCGGCGAAGCCATCGTGCAAGCGCAGAGTTCTCGTTGTTTACCATGAGCGTGAGGATCATGCCCAGAACAATCGGCAGGTAGAACGTGTACATGCGCCAAATGAAGGTGGAAAGCGCTACGATGGAAGCATCTCCGTACACATAGTTGAAAAATACGATGTAGCTGCTCTCGGCTGCTCCAACTGCGCCAGGGAGCGGAACGAACGATGCGATCAGATACACGAACGCTTGGCACGACACGACCGTGAAGTAGTTGTTGGCTTCGAGGCCGAAGCCCGCGAAGATGACCCATGACAGCGAAAAGTATACAGTGAGCTGCACGAAGGTGACCAGTGAAACCTTGATGAGCAACTTGGGCTTCTTGAGTAGAAATCGGATGCCCACATATGATTCCTCGAGAGATTGCGTGGCGTTCTTGAGCGTTTCGTCGGGTTTCTTCAGTATGCCGATGCGACCGAGAATCTTGATGCACCAGGTAGTCGTCTTGATGATGGCGTTTTTGGCAAAGGCGAGCGAGAAGAGCATCGCGATGAGCACGAAGCCACCGACAAACCCGATGGCGACGAGATACATGATGGCGCGCAAATCGTGCATAAAAAAGTTGAAGCGCAGCACCAGCACGATGATTGCGTAGACTGTCATTGTGAGTTGGTAGACGATAAATCGACACAACAGCATCGGCATGGAGTGCTCGACGGGCAATCCGAAGCGCGAATAATAGTATGCCTGCATTGGCTGGCCGCCGCTCGAGAGCGGCGTGATGCAGTTGAAGTACTGTCCGATAATCGTCACGATGAACGTCTTGGCAAACGAAAAGCCTGCGAAAAGGTCGTTGCAGATGAGCTGCATACACGCGGCTTCCAACGCCCAGTAGATAACGATGCCCACGAGCGCGATGAGCAGAAACGCGTAGTTGAACGATGTGAAAGCGTTAAGCGTCTGCTCGCCCTCGCCTGCGATGAACAAATAACCGAACAAGGCGATGAACGCCAGCGCGCACAATCCGATGTTGAGCTTGCGTCCCAACGAGTGGGCTGTTCCCTTGTCTGGAATGACCTCGTCTTCGTTGAGGCTCGAGAGGTCGATATCGTCTATCGGAATACGCTCGTCATCGCTGCTTTTACGCGACGTGCTCGAGCCCTGTGTCGCTTTCGGGTGCTTGGGCACGCGCTGCGAGGCATCAGCCGCGGCATCGCGTTTATATTCGGCGTCTTCCAATGGTTGTGTAGGCTGAGCTTGCATCATTTGTTCCTCGTTTGCTTCGCCTGCAATTTATGCGAATTTGTACAGCTTCTGGGCGAAGGCGTATCCGCCGCGCGCGATTAGGCGGCCGAACGCCGTTTTGCGGTTAGCGCGTCCGGCCCATGAATGGCATACGTTACGGTACAGCTCAGGGTTTTTCTCAGACATGTAGTCCCAAAGCTGCTGATTTTTCTCAAGAGACTCGGGCGTGTTGATCATGAACAGGTAAATGGTCGAAACGCTCATCATGCAGGCCACATAGCCAGTCATGAGCATCGCGCAATTTGGGTTTTCTTCGTAGAGCTTCGTGTAATCGGTATCGTCGATGGCGAGTTTGGTTGCCATGAGCTGCTGATCGATATGCTTCTTGACGACGTCAATCTCGACAGACTGGCCTTCGCGTCCTATTAGGTAATGATACGGGGCGATGTCAAGGTAAAGCAGCTTCTTCGTCAGCGGCATGGGATGCAAGAGCAGCAAGCTATCCATATACGAAACGCCCTCAGGCAACTTTACGCCCGACTCGCGCAGGATGGATGTCTTGTACCAGGCCGCATGGATCATGATGAACTTGTCGAGACCGGGTTTACCCATTTCATCCCACGAGAACACGCGTCCTTGCGGGAAAAATTTGCGATACTGCATCGTGCGCTGTGAATTGCTCGACAAGTGATCGTACACGTAGTTCGTAATCATAAGATCGGGCATGTTTCCAGCTTCGACGGCAAGCGATAAGGCGTCGAGCGCACGCCGCAAAGCCGTCGTGTCGAAGTAATCGTCCGAGTCGAGCACTTTCGTGTAAATGCCGCGTGCCATCGAAATGCCCCGGTTGACGACGCCGCCCCAGTTGCTGTTCTGCTGGTCAATCGCTATGACATGCTCGTATCGGTTGGCATATTCATGGGCAATTTCGCTCGTGTTGTCGCTCGAGCCATCGTTTATCAGAAGGATTTCGCACTCGTGTTCGATGGAAAGCAGGGATTCGATACCGCGTTCCATGAAAGCAGCAGAGTTATAGCAGGGCATCACGAAGGTAACAAGTGGCGTTGTGGGATTTGATGCCGTGTCGTTATTTGATGTCAAGCCGCCTTCTGCGTGCACGTTTTTCCCTTCGTTCGGCTTGTCGTATCGTCTTAGTATAGCCCTATTCAGCTCAATCGACCATTACGAACACGAAACGATGATACTTTACCCCAATTTGTGGTGGCTTGCGTTC
>CADBQL010000005.1 GCA_902796815.1 uncultured Coriobacteriaceae bacterium
GTGCACTTTTCAAGCTGCCTGCTCACAAGAACATTCGGCTCAAGTGAGCGTAAGAATAATACGCTAGGATTTCTTCGGTGTCAACAAACACTACACGGCTCCGGGCGTATCTTCACGATTCCTCCGTTTTAGAAAACCAAGCGGTATAAAACCGCAGCTCCAAGACAGCTTTCGCCCAATCAGCAATTTAAAAAGCTCATCTTTGTTTAAAAAGGACCATCGCAATTCATTACTTTTTCAAAAGTATACGGTAAAGTTAGAGTCAGCAAAATGAAACGCAGAACAAACTGAAGTTTAAACGGAGAAACAAATGCACGCTCTTCCCCGCTCCCATCATTTTGGCAGAGTCGGATTGGCACCAGTCTGCGCTGGCGTAGTTTTATCGCTTGCCTGCTCTGCTATCCCCTGCGCAGATGCTTATGCGGTAACTGCCGCAGAAAAGCAAGCAGAAGCAGACGCGGTCTTCGCACAGATAGACTCACTGCAAACCAGCCTCAACGAAGCGATTGAAACATACGAAAAGGCGCAAGCATCTTATAAAGAAGCTTGCGCTTCTCGTGACAAAGCTTCGAAAAAAATCGAAGAGCAGACAGAATTGATAGATACCCTCCAGGAAGACCTCGAGCAGTATGCGATCGGCATGTACAAACAGGGTGGAAGCGGGCGTTTTCTCGATGTCGTCCTAGAATCGGAATCATTTCATGACTTCTTGACTTCATGGGACGCATGCAACTCCATCGCATCAGAAGCGTCGGGCAAACTCGAACGCGCCCAGACTGCGCGCAAGAAGCTCGAAAAGGCCGAACAAGCATATCAAGCAAAAAGCGAACAGGCAGAAGCAGATATCGCTGAAGCTGACGCAGCCAAGGAGCGTATCGAGCAAACGCAGGAGGCGCTTCGCACGCAGGCTCAGCAATTGAGTAAAGAGGCTGCAGAGCTTCAGGTGCAAGAAGAGCTTGCAGCAGAAGCAGCCCGCCAAGCGGAGGAAGCTCGCAAGATCCGCGAAGCCCAAATTGCCGCAGCCGCCCAGGCAGCTCAAGAGGAAGCGCGTGCGCAGGCTGAAGCCCAAGCACTCGCCGAGGCTGAGGGCGAGCAGTTCGATGAATCCGACTACGAGGACGAGTACGAAGACGAATACGAATACGAAGAAGGCGAAGAAGCCTACGATGATGACGAGTACGTCGACGGAGATGACGAAGACTACGTCGAAGTAGAAGCTGAAGGAACCTACGAGATCGAGCCAATCGAACAAACCTCGCCCGCAGTCCTGGGGCCTGGCTATTTTACGAATCCCTGCCCAACTGCTTCGAGCTCTTCGGGCTTCGGATATCGCACATTCGACAACTCATTCCACCAGGGAATTGACATGGCCGCCCCCGAAGGAACCGCCTATTATGCAGCTGATAGCGGAACTGTGATGTATGCGACCAACGATGGCGGGTATAACGGTGGCGCAGGCAACTGGGTGGTCATCGCCCACGGAAACGGCATCGTTACCAAGTACATGCACTCAAGCGCGACCTACGTCGTACCAGGTGACTATGTCGAGCGCGGACAAAACATCGGCGCTGTCGGAAATACCGGCCAATCATTTGGCGCGCACCTACACTTCCAAGTTGAAGTGAACGGCGTGGCCGTCAATCCGTTGAATTACCTGTAAAGAACGCTACGCCCTCATATTTGCAGCGTATCTTGCGCGCCTGAGCATGAGGTTGTCAGATTGTTAAATATGGCAGAAGTCGGGCGATTTTGAACCGAACACGATTCAATCCGATACAATATTCGGATATTTATCGTTTTTGTCCTACCGAAACCCAACGGCCGATTGGAGGAGCCATGAGTTATAAGGACCTGAGCACTGCCGAGCTTACAGCTCTCAAGGTCGACCTAGAATATGAGCTTGCCCACTACCGTTCGCTCGACTTGTCGCTGAACATGGCGCGCGGCAAACCGTCCACTGACCAGCTTGATCTATCGGAAGGTATGCTCACCATCTTCAAATCGTCACAAGACCTGTTTGCCGAAGACGGTACCGATTGCCGCAACTATGGAAACCTCGAAGGCATCACAGAGGCGCGTCGCCTTATGGCGTTTCTGCTCGACGACCATCCTGACAACATCATCGTCGGAGGCAACTCCAGCCTCACGCTCATGTACAACCAGATTGCGCGCTTCTACGATTTTGGAGCACGCGGATCCAAACCCTGGCGTAAGTACGACAAGATCAAATGGATTTGCCCAGTTCCAGGTTATGACCGTCACTTTGCGATTACCGAATCGTTCGGCTTCGAGAACATTCCCGTACCCATGAACGAAGACGGACCCGACATGGATGAGGTTGAGCGCATCGCCGCTTCCGACGAGTGCGTCAAGGGTATCTGGTGCGTGCCAAAATACTCGAACCCCGGCGGCGTAACCTATTCTGACGAGGTCGTACGTCGCCTCGGCTTCTTGAAATGCGCAGCACACGACTTCCGTATCTTCTGGGATAACGCCTACTGCGTGCATCATCTTTACGATGAACCCGAAAACCAAGACCAGCTTATTGACATCGCACCGATGTGCAAGGCCTCAGGTAACCCCAATCGCTATGTCAAGTTCGCGTCGACAAGCAAGGTCACCGTTGCTGGAGCCGGCATCGCAGCCGTCGCCTCGAGCTCCGACAACATCGCCGAGTTCAAGGAGCGCATGTCGATAGCCACCATTGGCGGCGACAAGATCAATCAGCTTCGCCATGCGCTGTTCTTGCACGACGGAGATGGCGTCACCGAGCACATGAAGAAGCATGCCGCCCTGCTGCGCCCCAAATTCGAACTTGTCCAGCGCAAGCTTTCCGAAGGCCTGGAAGGCGTCGGCGAGTGCTCGTGGTCCAAGCCAAACGGCGGATACTTTGTCTCGTTCAACGCGCCGAAAGGCACGGCAAAGCGCATCGTACAGCTCGCCAAGCAGACTGGCGTCGTACTGACGGGCGCTGGATCTACTTGGCCTGGCGGGAACGACCCATATGACAGCAACATCCGCATTGCGCCGACATTGCCGCCCATCGAAGAACTCGAGATGGCGCTCGACGTGTTCTGCTGCTGCGTGAAAATCGCTTACGCTTCGAAGCTGCTCGGACACGACGAATAGAGCCGCGAAAGGACTATCCTCTCCGCTCGATTCCACACCGTTTTTGACCGAAACCGAGAGGGGCCATCCCCCCTCTCGGTTTTTTTGATCTCATCCCTCAACTCAAAAAAACACGCTACACTACCCCGTAGACACAAACATCCGATTTACAGGGCTGACGCACACTCGGTAGCCACGGCAACACGCAGAGACACGCGCGCCCGCCAATAGAAAGGCCCACGATGGAAATCTTGTTTATCGCAGCAGTTCTGCCAGCCGTCGTCCTGCTCATTTACATTTACAAGAAGGACACTGTCGAAAAGGAACCCTTCAGGCTCATCGCACGTCTATTCGTCTTGGGTATGGTTGCCGGTCCGCTCGCCGCCATCGTCGAGAATATCGCATTCGGTGCTTTCGAATCGATTTTTGAAGAGGGCGCGGTTTTGATCTTTCTCGAGTACTTCATAGGAGTTGCGGCTGTTGAAGAGGGTTTCAAATACCTGTTCTTGAATACTGTGCGGAAAAACCCCGAGTTCAACTACGTGTTCGACGGCATCGTCTATTCGACGGCCGTCGCTTTGGGATTTGCCGCGCTCGAAAACATTTTGTATGTATTCGACGGCGGCATTGAGGTCGCTATCTCGCGAGCAATTTTCTCGGTTCCTGGCCACTGCGCCGACGGCGTCGTCATGGGTATCTTTTTTGGTCTGGCAAAACGTCTCGAAGTTCAGGGCAATGGAGGTCGTGCGAAGATGTGCTACCTACTCGCATTCGCCTTGCCAGTCATCGAGCATGGTTTCTATGACACCTTCCTTTCGCTCGAGAGCGACGTGCTCGGGCTCGTTGCCCTTGCGATGCAACTCGCATTCATCGCGTTCGCGATGGTGCTTATCAACCGAATTTCAAAAAACGACTCCCCCATCTACAACATGACGCGACAAGAGCATTGCGCTTATGTGCAGCAACACCCGAATGCCCCACTTCAGCAACCCTATGGACAGCAAAATGTACTGCTTAACGGACAACCGTATGGCCAGCCATACGGACAGCCAAATTCAGGCTCGAATAACAACACCATGCAATAAATGAGTCACGCCCCAGGGGCAAAACTCACTCGGATCGCGTCCCAGGGATGAGTCACGCCCCAGGGGCAA
>CADBQL010000006.1 GCA_902796815.1 uncultured Coriobacteriaceae bacterium
AGGAAGTCCTTAACGAACAGGCGGCAAACATCATCGGAGAGATAATCTCGGTGAAAATCACAAGCGGTTTTTCGGGGCATGCTTCCGACGTTTTTGACACGCTTCTTGATCAGGTATCAGCGCTAAAGCCGTCAATCATAAGCTACAAGTCGGATGATGATCGAATACTGGCGACAATGCGAGGATATCTTAGATGCGCAAACGAGCTTCTTGATCGCTACAGGGCTGGTGAGGGCGCGTGAGCAAGATCGAGTTTGACTACTCAAAATCCCAATTTGAAGAGGCGCTATCCGAAACAATTAAAAAGCTTTTGATAAGGAGCCTGGCAAAATCGACAGAAACCCCTTGCGCCTTTTTGCTAGGCGGTCAAAGCGGTGCGGGAAAAGCACCTTACATAAGATCCTCGGCGAAAGACTATCCAACAACGTCATCGTCATCAACGGCGACGAGTACCGCAAATCACATCCGCATTTCAACGCCATCCAGCAACGCTACGGAGTTGACGCGCCTGCGCATACGGCTGCCTGGTCAGGCGCTATGACCGAAGCACTCATCGACGGGTTTTCGGCGCAGCATTATAACCTCATCATCGAAGGCACCTTGCGTACGAGCAGCGTTCCGCTCGCAACAGCGCAGCTGCTGCGCGAGCGAGGCTACGGCGTTTCGCTCGCCATCATGGCCGTTAAGCCGCAAATCTCCCTTGTCAGTTGCCAGATTCGATACGAAATGATGCGCCTTGCTGGCACCACGCCGCGCGCGACCGACCCCGAGCATCACAACAAGATCATTCAAGACATCGTCAACAATCTCACGACGCTCGAGCAGAGCGGGCAGTTCGATCGCATAGAGCTCTTCGATCGAGCGGGCACTTGTCTATTCCCGAACCCCAATCAGGAACACGAAACCGCAAGCCAGGCTTTGGAGGCCGTCATTTTTGGCCCATGGACCGACGAGGAAACCGAACACTACACTGATCTGCGGGCGCACCTCGACCCGCTTCGAAAGCAGTAGTCCACGCAGGCAGAACGACCCCCCACGATGAGTCACGCCCCTGGGGCGATACTCATTCTCCGGCATAAGTCATGCCCCTGGGGCGAAACTCATTCATTCCATTCCAGGGGCGTAACGCTTTTTCCGATGACAAACACGCAGGGCGTCCCGCCTCGACAAAAGCCCATCCGCTCTCGACACCCCGAAAGAAAGCCCCGCATGAGCGGGGCTTTCGATTGGAAGCTATGACGTCTCGCTGCTGGTTAGCCCAGCGTATGCGCCACGCGCTGATTAGAGCTCTTCGTCATCGAAGAAGTTGTCCTCGCGACGACGGCGCAGGAAGTACATGGTCCCTGCGACAAGTGCGACCAGAACAGCGGCAGCACCGAAGATCGCACCGATCGGAATGTTGTCCAGCGGCGAGGTTTGTTGCTCCTCGGGCTTAGGCATGTTGACATTGTCCTCGTCATCTGAGCCAGATGCCAACGGGTTGTCAACATCCTGGATGTCTTCTGTTTCGGGCTCAGGAGTAGTGTCCGCCGGCGTAGCAGCTGCAGACGCATTATCTGCTCCTGCTGATGCGGCGCTCGCATTTGCCGCCGCAGCGCTTTCAGACTGCGCGTTCGCATTTGCGTTTGTAGCGTTGTTGGCGTTGTTTGCATTGGTGGCATTGTTCGCGTTGGTAGCGTTATTACCCGTGCCCGTAGTCGTTGTCGCCGTACCTGTTGTCGTGCCCGTATTCGTGGTACCCGTGGTCGTGGTACCCGTGGTCGTCGTTCCCGTATTCGTCGTCGTGGTACCCGTGGTCGTAGTCGTTGTGGTATTCGTCGTCGTGTTGGTTGTCGTATTCGTAGTCGTCGTATTGTTCGTCGGAGTAGTCGGAGTCGTCTCTTCCCTTATCTCGATGTACTCCATCTTCCAATTGTTCGTGCCTGCGTCGCCGAGCGTACCAGTGATGTTGCGGTAGCGCGGACGGTAGCCAGGAATATACTCATACGGCACGACGGGTTTGTCACCCTTGTTTCCATAGAACGTCTTGGATGTTAGGCCTTCTTCGTTCTTAAGCTCTTTGCCGGTGTTGAACTCAACAAAACTGATCTTGTACGGTACCTGTTTGCCCTTTACGCCATACGCAACAACAAAGTCCAAGTCTTCGGTTATCGACTTGATGCTCTCTTTGGCAAGCGCATCCTGGCCGCCCACACGGAAACCCTTGACGTAATACTTGGAGTTCGAAACCTTCACCCATTCCTTGTCGAGCTTGACCTCTGAGCCAGCCTCAACCTCGAAGGAGTAGGGCTCTCCCGCTTTTACTCCGTTTACGGTTCCTGCGTTACCGCCCCACACGCGCACGGTATAGCTATACGGTGCGCTCTTCACTGCAAACGCCTGATCGGGCGCTGTCAGCATCGCAGCCGCCGCCACAACTACGGCCAGCGCACATGCTAGCATTGCAGCGAAAATTCCGATCGAGCGCTTCGCCATGCTCGTTGCGCCTATCGTGCTCATCGCTTTCTCCATTCCGGCGTTTTGCCGCCTCGTTCATTTTCGTAAAGCAACGCTCCGGGCATCCGAAATGCCGCTTCACTCATCAAGTCCACTATCACAATCAAATCTCACCGAGCTCCATACGCCCGCGTATCGCTATTTCTCGCGCTTGCGCCTCCGCAGCGACCAAATCGCGATCAGCATCAGAAGCGCGCCACTCGCGGTCATCGCAACGTAGAACGGGAAGAGGTTCGTGGAGTCACCCGTCTGCACCGGACCCGAGCGCACCGTGTTGGTTGTCGTATTCTGCTTCGGCGTGTCCGGATTCGGCTTCGTTTCCGTTTCATTCAGTTCCACTGCAAACCGCATCTTCAACTGAGCCAGCGTATCGAAGTACGCATTGCCCTCGGTTTCGCCGTCGAGCGAAACCTTGAGCGTCACCTTAGATTTCTGACCCTTCTTGAGCGTGTCGAGGTAGAAGAAATCCTTGAGCGCACCCGTGGCTTCGATCAGGCCCTTGGAGCTATCGCCGCCGACCGTGTCGCTGTTATACAACTCGCGGCTCTCCCCACTTGGGTTGATATACGTCAGCACATAGCCGTACGCGCTACCTTCCTGGTCGCCTTCTTCCAACGTTTTTAGGACCTCATTGTCCATGTACCAGTCGGCTGAAGTCGCATGATCGTGTACCTGCGTGACTGTAAACGTAATGTCATCGCCCGGCTCCAGTTTTTTGATCTCGTCCTCCCATTCTTTCTGAGAGAACTCGTCGATGAGCTTGTTGTCCTTTTCGGCCTGCTCGTTGAACGTCACGGTCCAAGCGTCGCTACCCTTGTAGCTCTCGGCAAAAGCCGCAGCGGGAAGCGCCAGCGCCACCGCCGTAACCGCTACCAGGGCCATGATGCATAGTCTCTTCATCCTCGACTCCATTTCGCTACCTACTCAGGACTCGCGTCCCGTCTCTTTCCCCATTCGTTCTGGCAGAGGAAATAACCCGCTGCCGATCGCCGACCAAATCGCTTGATGACAAAAAACCCGACTTTATGTCATCTATTCGATCGTGCGACCCCATGCGCTGGTCTGCGCTGCATCAGCGTTATGCGTCTGAACTGCGTCGACCGTTGCCTTGATGCGGAACTTGAAACCGTCGTAATCGTACTCGTTCGAGCCGTCAGCCAACCTGGTTACGGAGGTGACCGTCTTACCGCTGATGGTGAGGCTCTTAGTAAAGGGCGTCGAATCTCCGCCAGGAGTCAAGATGCCCTTATCTTCCGACGTGCCCTTGTAATACAGGACGGTACGCTCGGAAGTGGAAGCATCCTCGTCGATTACCCAACCGTTGCTCGTGTCGAACTCGAGGTTGATCAGCTCCGGATCCAAATCCTGCTTCTTTACCCTTTGGTTGTTTGCGTCGGTCCAGTACTTCTGAACGGTCACGCGCACATACTGATCGATCGGGGTCTTGTCCTCAGATTCTTGTGCCACGTTGCGCACGGCAAGTTGGTACGGATACTTCTTGCCAATCTTGACGGCGGTATCACCGTTATCAGCCAGGAAATGGCTCTTTTCCTCATCGAGGAGATCGTCATCGCCTTCGCGCACGATGAAATGCGTCTCTGCGCCAGTGACCTGATTATTTTCGGTTACGGACTCGGAATACTCCGTGATTGCCGTCTGGATATCGGTCAACACGACCTGCGCTTGGTAGTCACCAGACACAAAGCGTGGCTGAGACTGCGCAACTCCGATGCCACCAAACAACAGCAGCGCGGCAGCCAGCACGAACAGAACAACCGTCGTGATGGGGGAACGTAAAATCTTACTCATCAGAAACCCCCTCTATTCCTCAACGTGCTCGGACGCTACATTGGCCGTAATATCCCAATCGGCATACGGATTACCTTCGGCATCATATTGCACCGGAGTAGACTCGTAGACGACGATGGCGTTGTAGTTGTCACCATCGGGAATACCTTCGGGCTGATCAGCTGACTTAATCTTGGGGAAATTAAACTCGACCAGCAGCTCTTCAGTCGTGTCGCCCGGAGCTAGCGGGGTCAGGCCCCTGCCATCTGAAGACGAGCCGTAGTAATACCAGCCGTCGCCGACATCATAGTTCCAATCGCCCGCTTCCTTAGCGGACCAACCGGTGCCCCTAATCGAGGTAATCGGCAGCTTCTTGCTGGCAAAAACACCAGCGCGAATGAATACCGGCGCCGTCGCGTCATCGGAGTTCTTGATCGTCAGGTGCTTCGTGCTATCAGCGAACCATTCGTGCGGCGTCGTCGAAGGCTTGACGCTAATCGGCAAGCCACCGTTAGTCGTATGCGAATCGGTAAAATACGACCACGCCGGCGCAATGCCCATGCCCAGCACGAGCGCCACGGCCAAGGAGGCCAAAAGCAGTGTCTTGCGCTTTGTCATATTCGACCTCCTTTAATTGCTTTCCGAAGCCCTGTCAGAGGCTTCGTCCTCAGGAACGGCATGCCAGTTCAGATTCCAATCGTTGGGGCCGTCGCCCGTCTTTTCCCACGTGAAGGTATTCTGGATACCATGACCGCCTGGAATCTGGGGCGTCTGCGAGTTCTCGAATTCAGCAACTGCGATCGTGTCGTAATCATTGCCCTCGGTGCCTTCTGGCTTGGCAACGATAGTCTTCTCTGCGTTGTCTGCCGCCCCACGCTCGAAGCGGTTGGATTCGTATACCTCGGTTACGCGCACCTTCGTGCCTGCCGGAATGTGCGTATCAACTGCCGAGCAGAATCCATCGTCGTCTGTGACGCCGTCGTAGAATACCATCAGCTCGTTGTCGTATTCCTCGCCCGTCGGCGTAGTGCCCACAATGTGGAAAACGAACGATGCAGGCTCGCCGATGAAGTTTTCGACCTTCTTCTTGACCTTGAGATTGCCGTAAAGCTGCTCGTAGGTGTACTTGAGCGAAATCTCTGCATCGGGAATCCACTCGCCGAAGTCGGCCGACGTGTTGATAATCGGATAGCCATC
This sequence comes from uncultured Coriobacteriaceae bacterium, assembly GCA_902796815.1. Taxonomy (GTDB): domain Bacteria; phylum Actinomycetota; class Coriobacteriia; order Coriobacteriales; family Eggerthellaceae; genus UBA9715. Next base: position 5,482 of record CADBQL010000006.1, read on the forward strand.
CTCGTCAACAACTACATTACCCTGATCATCTTTGAGAGGCTCCTTTGTCGGCAGCGCAACGATCGTGGGATTGAAGGAGTACTTGTACACATTGCCGGTCACGTCTGCTGCGACAACCAGGAACAATCCGTTCGAGAGGCCCGAGATCTTTGTGCCCGTCGGCTCTCCCTTAGCTACTGGGGTCACGCCGTCAATCAGCTTGACCGCTTCGTCAGCAAGCGCCTGCCATTTCGCACCCGTCATGTTCTGCTCGTCATAACTTTCATTCAATGCGCTGAAAGTAGGATCGATGAACGTATAGTGGTACGTATCAAACTGAGGATCTTTCGCAGCGGTAGCGATCTGGTACACGTCAACGTTTACGTTGATAGTCGCGGTCTCTCCTGGAGCTTCCACGTTAGCATTGACTGTTAGCGTGTTCTCGCCAGCCACTGCTGCATCATCGTCCTGCGCCCAAGCCATCACGCCACCGCATGCGAGTGCGACCAGCAAGACCGCTGCCAGCATCACGGCGCCTAAGCGTTTCGTCAGTGTTTGCATGGGCTCTCCTTCCTTTTGCTTTAAAACAGTGTACTCGCTTTGCTGTTTGTTGCTACTAAATTAGTCCATAATGTCAGATTCTGCCGCAAATTTGCATGTAAATAGGCACTGTTCCTGCGCGCTTTTTTGCAAAACAGGGCAATCCCGCTTGCAACGCTCATCCGTTACCCTCATTTCGCGGCCCCCTCACGCTCGTCGGCCTTCTGAACGGCATCGTGCAGCGCGTCGGCCATGCGCTCCTTGTTGAGCTCGGGACGGCGCACACGATAGTAAATCAGCATGCCGATCAGGAAAACAAACAGAATCGGAATGGAAACCGCCGGGATGGCGATGTAGCGCGGAATCTGCAGCGCGTCGGGCACGACGACATCCATATCGGCCAGGTTGTCAATGCGGTGCCCACGCACGAGCATACGGTGCGTGTTGATGCCGTACGGCGTGCACGTGATGAGCGTGCAGTAATCCTTTCCGGATTCGATGTTCAAATCCGAAAGGTCCGTCGGCAACACAATGCGAATCTGGTCAATCTCGTAGGTAACCGTCTCGTTGAGCACGGTCACGGTAAACGTATCGCCTTCGACGAGTTTGTCGAGGTCAGTGAACAGCTTGGCCGACGGCAATCCGCGGTGTCCCGAAATCGCCGCATGTGTGTTCGGCCCACCTACGGGCAGCGACGTACCCTCGAGGTGACCGATGGCGATCTGCAGAACCGACTCGGACATGCCATGGTAAATCGGGTAGTCAACGTTAATGCTGTTGATCTGCACGTAGCCCATGACACCGTTGCCAGTCAGGTTGAGGATGGATTCGTATTCCTTCTTTTCGGCATCGCTCATCGTATAGCGGTTGCCCTTCGTGAGCAGCCGATCATTGTAATCATGCGCTTCTTCGAGCATGGCCTTGATTTTTTCGGGGTCGGTTTCCTGGACCGCCGCCACGTAGCTCGCGATTGCGCGCGACTGGTGATAGCTGTTCCACCAATCGCTGAACGTCGGGTATGCGATGATGCCGACGCCTACGACCAGGATGAGAACTGCGATGATGGTCGAAATTTTTGGGCCGCGGCGCTTTTTGCCCGC
>CADBQL010000007.1 GCA_902796815.1 uncultured Coriobacteriaceae bacterium
ACCTGTTTTTCTAGTTTTTATTCACTGGGGTTTTGCTTTGGCATCCTGTTGACACGGCGAACTGCAACGTTATCTTGCCATTCATCTTGAGAGGAGATCGATGAAGTCGTCAAAAACGGATGCGACCTCAATGCGTTGAGGGCAGACGCGCGTACAGCTGCCGCAACCGACGCACATGGAAGGGAGTTCCTCTTCAGGGAGGGCGTCGATCTTGAGCTCGCTCAGCCATTTCTCATCGTCTTTGGAGCGATATTCGTTGTAGAGCGAAATGAGGTAGGGGATGTTGAGCTCGTTGGGGCACGCATCGAGGCAGTAACGGCATCCTGTACACGGAATGGCCTGTTTGGCGGTGCGTGCTTTGGCGATTTCTTCGAGTGTGGTGCGCTCTGTTACGGTAAGCGGTTTTTCCGACTGGAAAATGCCCAGGTTTTGCTTGCATTGTTCGAGGTTCGACATGCCAGACAGCGTCATGATGACGCCTGGGGTGGACTGAACGTAGCGGTAGCCCCATTCGATGGGTGAGATGCCTGGGCGTAATGCGTCGAGCTTCGCCTGTTCTTCAGGTGAAAATCCTGCGAGATGTCCGCCGCGCAACGGCTCCATCGCGACGATTGGGATGTTGCGCTCGTTAAGCCATTTGACTTTGCGGCTTGCATGCTGGAAGCGCCAATCCTGATAATTGAGCTGAATCTGGGCGAATTCCATCTCGTCGCCCCACGTTTCCACGAGACGCACGAGGGTTTCGAACTCTCCATGGCACGAGAAGCCGAGGTGCTTGATGAGACCGCTTTCCTTCTGCCGCAAGAGATAGGGGACAAGTCCTCGGGAGCTCGTGTCCAGGTACTGCTCGATGTTGAGCTCGATCACGTTGTGCAAGAGATAGAAATCGAAACACTCAGATTGCGTCTTATTGAGCTGCTCTTCGAATATCTCCTCTTTTCGAGCGAAATTATCGACGTTATAGCCGGGGAACTTGGTAGCTAAGTGGTAGCTGTCACGTGGATGGCGCTTAAGGCATGCTCCTATGACGGCTTCCGACCGTCCCGAATGGTAGCCCCAGGCCGTGTCGAAGTAATTCAGGCCTTGCGAAAGCGCGTAATCGACCATTTCCTCGACGCGCGTCACATCGATAAAGCCATCGTATGAGCCGGTGGTGGGCAAGCGCATGCAGCCCATGCCTATTGATGAGAGCTGCAAACCATTTAAGTCGTGGTAAATCATCGTTTCCTACAGGTCGCCCGAAATCATGCTCGGATCAAAATGGCCGGCGAACAGCTTGCCGACGTCAGCGCGCTTGGTGGAGCCGGTCTTGGCGTAGGCAGCGGTCAGGTGATGCTTGACCGTGTTTTGCGAAATGCAGAGCTGATCGGCGATTTCCTTGTTACGCCAGCCGAGTGCGGCGAGGGCGGCTGTGTAGGTTTCGAGCGGGGAGAGACCTTTTGTCGCGCCGCCGAAACCGCAATGGATCCGCAAGTCGTTCCAGCCCTCGCGATACACGCGCGTCAGGCTTTCGACGAACTTGTAATCGGGGTCGTTCTGATGTTCGAGCGTGCGGCGTGGCAAGCCGAGCAGGACGCTGTTGAGTTCGATAAACGGAACGAGGATGCCAAAATGCTTGCCGTGCTTCCACGCCTGCAAGAATTCTTCTTCGGCCATGTCTATTTTCTTGATGATCAAAAACGATGCAGCCGCAATCAGGTGCAGGTAAATGCGTGCGATAGGGTAGCTGTCTCCCGCGATAGCGAGCGCGCCGTACGAGATCCCGATGGCTCGGCGCGGAAAGCCCATCCGGTACTGCTGCATGGCGAGCAGGTAGGAATAGTACGCACGCAAGCCACCGGGCGCATTATCGACGCCTCCGGTGATTTTGGGCAGGTCGAAGAGCCTTTCGAGGACGGTGCTTTCCAAGCGCATGGCGAGCAAATAGCTCGTATCAAAAAGTGATTCGTTATCGCTGCAGTTTAGGTCATTGCTAATTCTTTGCTCGAGCCTGACGTAGTCGTCATAGGCGGCCTCGCCATCGCCGGATGCGATGCATGCATCCATATGGGTGAACAGCGCCGAAAGCGCTGTCGAAACATGGTCACAATCCAGAAGCGCAGCGCTGCGCCTTTTTGCCTCCCTGAACTCGGCCATGTAGTAGGCGAGTTCTAAGTCCTTAAGTTGTTCGAAGTACTGTTCGCCGCCTTCTTCTATGCGTGAAAACAAGCTCTTGTTCTGTCGTTCGCCCGACCATTCGAGCAGTGGAACGGCGGTGTGCGGGATGGTGTCGTGCAGGGCGTTCTCGTGAAAAATTGCGAGCATTTCCTGAAAGCTCGTGTCGCTGATTTGGTCAGCAATGTGTCTGGTCATGCATGGTCCTTCTCGGTGCGGTGCTTAGCCGAGCGAGTTTGCGCAAATGCTTTGTCCGGAGAG
>CADBQL010000008.1 GCA_902796815.1 uncultured Coriobacteriaceae bacterium
GAAGTTCGAGCACGTGGCGAAAAGAATGCGCGGATTAACCGGCATCTCCTTGGCCGCATGGTAGGTCGGCGTGTTCGCGCGCAGCTTTGTGGGGTCGTCTTTGGGAGAGGAACCGGCATCATAAGGGCCCTCTGTCGTGGAAATATACTTGCCTTCGTCAAGCGAGCTCCACCACGAATTACCCTCGATGAGAATGTTGGGCTTGGCGGGAGCCGCAGCCAACGCATCGATATAGCCGTAATCGCCGCCGGCGTGCTGGATGATGCGGTAACCCGAGTCGCCCGCATCCCACGTGTAGATAGCTGCGCAGCCGTGACCGCTCTTACCGTAGTGACCTCCGAGGGCACCTACGGTCATGAACGCTTGAGAGAGGTTCTCGGCACCCAGGTAGCGGGATGCTGCATAGCTATGCAGCAGAATGACCTTGTGGTCCTTGCCGCACATCTCGGCATACCAGGTGATGTCTTCCACCGGCGTACCGCAGATCTCGCTTGCCCACTCGGGGGTTTTCGGCGTGCCATCGTATTTGCCCAGAATGTAATCGCGATAGTTCTCGTCGGTCTTGGCGTCCTTGGGCATGGTATCAGCTGTGAAGCCCACGGTGCGCTCGCGCACGAAATCCCAATCGATGATGTTGCCGCCCTCGTCGTCCAAGCGGATCATCTCGTAGATGACGCCAAGCAAAAATGCCGTGTCGGTACCGGGACGCACGCGGATCCACTTGCAGTCGAGCGTGGAAGCCGTCACGTTATAGTCGGGCCCGACGAACACGAATTCGACGCCGGCGTCTTTGGCATTCTTCAGCCAGTACATGCTCGAGTGCGTAGCCCAAGCCGGGTTGCAACCGTACAGCACGATTGTGTCGGCATTGGGCAAGTCGTACTTATCGGGTGCCATCATGATATCGGGATGGTCACCCCAGCTGTACATGCCGAGCGCTTCGGTTTGGAACGCCCAGTTGCCGAACGATTCGGTCTCGGTGTTGTAGATCGCGCCGCCGATATGCGGAAACATTGCCGTACCAGGCGCCCAGCGCCAGCCGTTGACGACAACGGCCGTCTCGCCGTATTCCTTGTAGACACGCTTCAGCTCGTCGGTGACGTAGGTGAGCGCCTCGTCCCATGTGATGCGCTCCCACTCGTCCTTGCCACGCAGCTCTCCGTGGGCGTTCTCTCCACCGCCCGGTTGCCAGCTCTTGCGCTTCATCGGGTACTTGATGCGATCGGCGTTGTAGACCTGCTGACGTAAGCTGCGACCGCGCAGGCAGCTACGCTGCTGCGGGCAATCGAAGCTATCCTCGTGCCAGTCGTCGGTCTTTTGGCGCACGACCACACCGTCTACGACGTAACCCATGTTCAGACACATCTGATTGCAGTTTTGATGGCAGTGTATGGGCACCCACTCGCCTGCGCCGTTAACGATTTCTACGTCGTGCGCCACCTCGTCGTAACCCGCATGCGCCTCGTCAGCGTGCGCCTTGGACGCGCCCATTGCGCCGAGAGCCGCGGCTGCTGCGGCCGCCCCCGCGCTCACACGCAGGAAGTCGCGCCGCTTGATGCTCTTGTCCAAAAGAGACATCGTGTTCCTCCCTTTCCCTCGCCTTGCATTAAAAGCCTAGTACCAGCTTAGGGAGGATTCGTCTTTATAGCTAATGCTTATATTGAAATTTGATATATGCTCAACGGGCATTGTTAATTACAATTACCGTTAGCGTGAACAGGGGACGGAGGAATGTTCGCGCGTCGGTTGCTCAAGGACAGTTTGCTCCTATCGCGTGAACATTCCTCCGTCCCCTGTTCACGCTCACATTCCGAAATATTCTGCGATCTCGACCATCCGTTCGGATTGGGCGCAGCCGAAGGGACAACGCATATCGCAATGTCCGCAGCTCACGCACTCGGAGGCGTGGTGTTCGAGGTTGCGGTAGTGATCGGCTGCGAGCTCGTCGCCCAGACGCGCAAGGTCGTAGTACTTGTTGGCCAGGCCGATGGGAATGCCCGCCGGGCACGGCTGGCAGTGGTTGCAATACACGCAGGTGCCTTTGCCAGCTGGCGGGGTGAACTCGCCGATAACTGAATAGTCGCGCTGCTCAGGCGAGGCATCCAGGTAGGACAGCGCATCACGCAGGTCGTCGAGCCCCCTCACGCCTGGCAATACGCATACCACTCCTGGCTTGTCGAGCGCGTAGGCGATGCACTGCTCGCGGGTGAGCGCCCGGCCGAACGGCGACTGCGCAGCGTCGAGCAGCTGTCCGCCCGCGAACGCCTTCATGACCGACACGCCTACGCCCGCCGCCTCGAACTCGCGGTAGAGCTGCGCGCGGTCGGCCGTCTCGCCCTTGCCGTACGCGGACTCGTCGGTGTAGTCGTACATGGGGTTGATGGAAAACATCGCCCAGTCGAACGCGCCCGTTGCCAGGAACTTGCGCGCAATCGAAACCGTGTGCGTCGAAAACGCCAGGTGGCGAATCGTTCCGTCCTGCTTGCGGCGCTGCGCGTAGTCCCAGATGCCGCCGTTCATGACCTTGTCGAAGTCGGCGTCCTCGTCGATGCAGTGGACGAAGCCGAAATCGGCGTAGTCGGTGCCGAGGTCGGCCAGGCGCCTCTCGAACTCGCCGGCGGCGAGCTTGGCGTCGGTCGTCCAGCCGTACTTGCCCGAGGTGTACTCTGCGCCGATGTGCACCTGCAGCATCGCGCGCCGGCGGTTGGCGCCGGAAAGCGCGCGGACATAGCCCTCGAAGGCTGCAGCCTCGCTCGGAATAAAGTCGAGCACGTTAACGCCCGCGTCGAGCGCCTCGCGCACCATGGCCTCCGCCTCGCGCGCATCGGCATGGTGGATACCCGCCATGCCCAAGCCGATGACGCCGACCTTCTCGCCACCGTGCGGCAGTATCCTGTATTCCATCGCAATCTCCTCTCTATATCGGGCGATAAACGGGGGACGGAGAAATGCTCACGCAGAAAACGCATGCAGTGCGTCGCCGAGCTTCGCGTGAACGTTCCTCCGATGTCCCCCGTTCACGCGTTTCCTCTCGAAGTCTTTCTCAGTGGAGGGCTGCTCCCCAGTGCTTTACCTGGCAACGCGTCTCTCCCAACGCAGCGTTTCGTTCCATTACACGCGCGTAAGCGTAACTTCCACATCGCCGTCGCCGAGCACTTCGAGCAGCGACTCGGAGGTTGCGCCCTCGATGTGACCGAGCGGGGTGTAGGCCCAACTGTTCGAGCCGGTGAATACCGTGATCTGGTTGCCCTGGTACAACATGACGTCGCCGGGCTGCGCCGTGGTCTGCTC
>CADBQL010000009.1 GCA_902796815.1 uncultured Coriobacteriaceae bacterium
GAAGCGGCAGTTGATCTGCGTCCACTCGGAGCGGGCGAACTTGGTCTTGTCGTAGACCGCCACGCGGAACTCCATGCAGTCGCCCTCCCTCATGTTCCTGAAGGTGTACTCGGTCTTGCCGGCGGTTACCACGTAGGACCACTCCTTGGCCTTCGAGGACTTGTAGCCCACGAGGTAGTTGGTGGCGCCCTTCACGGCCTTCCACTTGACGGTCATGGTCTTCTCGCGCGGCTTGGCGATGGTCTCCATGGTCTTGGAGTTGGCCTGGGGCACCTTGCTCGCGCCCTCCTTGAGCTTCTCGATGGCGCCGAGCGTCTTCTCGGTGAGCTTCGCGCCGGCGGTCTTGGTGTCCGCCACCGTGGTCACCTTGAAGCTCGCCGACTTGGTGCCGGCGTAGGAGCCCTTGCCCTTGACGGTCACCTTGGCCGCGCCGACGTACTTGCCGTTCTTGGCCAGCTGCTTCTTGTAGCCCGTGCTCCAGGCGTAGGTCGCGGTGTAGCCGCTCGCCGGGACCGCCTTGCCGTTGACGTCCTTGACGGTGAGTGCCGGCTTGGGCGGCCAAGCCTTGCCCGCGTAGACGACGCCCTTGGCCGTCACCGACGCGATGGCGACGGTGGCTGGCTTGGTCCCGGACTTCTTGGCGGCCTTGAAGTCCCGGGTCGCCTTCTCGAGGGCGGCCTTGGCAGCGTCGACCTCGTCCTGGGTGGCTCCGTCCTTCTTGGCCACGGCCTGCGCCGCGGCGATCGCGTCGTCGAGCGCCTTCTTGACGGCGGGGGTCACCCACTTGTCGGCGGGCGCGACGTCCTTGCCGTCGGCGGACGTCTTCACGCCCTTCTTGGCTGATTGAGCGGCGGCGATGGCTTTTTCAAGCGCTCTCTTGTCCGCAGGTGACTCGATATCTGGTGTTTCGTCGGGGTCGGGGCTCTCTTGCATAGTTGTCAACCCACCGGCCGACAAATTGGCTCCCGAGGCGCCGTTCTCATAGGTTTGCGCATACGCAAGCAAAGGGATAAGTCCCCCAACAAGCATAACCGAGAAAACCGCCGCTAGTACCCCTCTCAATGCTTTACCTTTCATAACGTCACCTTTCCCGCAAACCGACATGACCAGCTGCTTGGAACGTTTTTTGCAACATGCCGTGATTTACCCGTTGCTATAGTGCTTCATAGTATCAAAATATGTATGTATTTTGAAGTGATATATGTAATACGTTGATTATTTTAAATGCAATTTAATGCATTTAAATCTTCACAATTTTGGCACTCCTAACAAGGGATACTGACCCGAAAGCAGCTTGAGGTGGTTCGCCCACGAGCGGCCTAGCAAAAAGGCAAAAGGGTGCGTGGAGGTTAAACCAGATTCCCTAGACGGCGATAGCACGCTGGTATGGCTCTTTCCTAACTCTACCTCGCCGTCAGCTAGCTCTACCTCGCCGTGAGCTAGCTCTACCTCGCCGCAAGGCCAAACTCTTCCAGAGCGAAACGGCCGCACACATTCTCTTCGCTTGCTATGGTAGACGCTGCGAGCTTCGCCCCGATTTCGCAGGATTCCCCCATGCCTTTGCCGTAAGTAAGACCGATTGCGACCCCGGCGAAAAATGCGTCGCCCGCCCCCGTCGTGTCGACCACCTCGACCTCGTGCGCAGGGCACCAACCGCTTGTGCCATCTATCTGAGCAAAGACGGAACCCTGCGCCCCCATGGTCACCACGATGTTGCGCAGTCCGATTTGCTCAAGCCTCCTGGGGAGGACGGCCCGCAACTTCTCGGGCGACGCGTCGCGGAACTCCGCGGAGAAGAGCACGCCCGACTCCTGCTGGTTGCACACGAGGCACGAGATTTTTCCCAACAGGCCGCGTTGTTCGCGGGCGATCGTCATGTTGGTCACCGGGGAGTAGACCTCCTTGCCGTGCCGCCGCGCAAGGTCCAAAGTCTGCTCGAGGATGGGCGCGTCGATGTCCAGATCGACGCAGACGCTATCCGCCTGCGAGATTATCTCGTCTCCGCTATCGGCGAGGATGCGCTCGATCCCGCTCGTGTCGGGACGCCGCGAGATCGACCCCGCCACATCGCCCGCCTCGTCGAAGATGGCAAGCCACATCCCCAGGCCACCTTCGGCGCGGCCGATGCGGTCGGTGTTGCAGCCGCGCCGCGCGAGCCGGTCGACGATGTCGTCCGACAACCCGCTTTCGTCAACCATGCTCACGAGCGTGGGTGCCAGCCCGACATTTGCGATGTCCTCGGCAATGTTGCGGGCTACGCCGCCGTGCACCTCGATAACGCGACCGGCATTTCGGCCCGTCGGAACGTATTTCCCGAGCGGGTGCCCTTTCACGTCGACGAAAGTGGTACCTATGACGACGATTCCCATGACTCACAACATCCTTTCGAACTAGTCAACCCCCGCAGGCTTGCGAGGCAGCTGGGGCTCATAGCTTCAACGTGTTCAAATCCCATTCGCAATGTTCCTCGGGCCGCAACGGCATCATCCAGCCTTTGCGCTTATGTGCGCGACAGGAATCAGGCGGGCCGTTCCACATCGGTCTTGGTGGGGTAAGCCTACCATAGCGATCGAGCCAACGATCTTCGGGTTTTGAAGGCGCAAAGGCGACCCAGCTCACAAGAGTGATTTCAAATTGCCATTTGCTTGCATCCACGCAGGCGAGCCCGAAGATGATGGGGAAGGTGCCTAGAAACGGAAGTGTTTGGGGAGGCTCCCCAAACGCTTCCGGTCCCCAAGCGTTTCCGGTCCCCCAGATGTTTCCGGTTTCCCAAACGTTTCCGGTCCCCCCAAACGCTTCCGGTTCCAAACGCTTCCAGCCGCGGTTGGGGCTCGCGCTTCATCAGCGCTTGCTCGGTGCGAAAACGCCTTTTTTCAGCCCTGGGGGAGACCCGGAAGCAGCGGAGAAAGCGTCGTCGGAACCGTCGGTATCGTCGATGAACTCTAGCACCTCTTCGATATCAGTGTCGTCCGGTTCTTCTTGGTTGCAGTTATCGCAGGTGCACAGGATTTCATGCGCGTTCGATTGCCCCACAGCAGCCAAGTCGTTGCCGGCATAGGCTTTTTGGTCAAGCGTCCCCGCCAGCACGGCGAATGCGAGTATGAGGGACAAGGCGAGCTTTGCAAACATGCTCGTGAATTCTGCGCGCTTGAACTGCATTGCTTTCCCTTCCTTTCCCTTTCCTTCCCAACATCGCTCTTCTTTTTCGGTGCTACGCGAGGAGAGAATGTATTGTCCCGAGTTCTTGAAAAACGCATTTTCGACGCACGATCGCGCTTCGTAAAGCGCACGCTTGCGGACAGCGCCCTCGCATCCTTATCAGAATGTTCGAAAAACGAAGCGAGACAGCAAGACGGCCCTCCGCATACCCTAGTCCGAAACGCCGCGCGCAATTAGCGATTGCGTGACAATGTCTTGCTCCACCTTTACGCTGTTTGCATACGGCAGACGAAAGGAAGCAGCATGGGAATCAGCAGCAAAATCCAGAAAGCGCGCAGAGAAGCAGGCCTCACCCAGGAGCAACTTGCAGCAAAGGTGTACGTGACGCGCCAGGCTGTAAGCAGATGGGAGACCGGGGAGAGCGAGCCCGGCATCGACATGCGAAAGCTGCTGGCAAGCGCGCTGGATGTGCCCGTCGCCAGCCTGCTCGACCTGCCCGAAAGTCCCACATGCCAATGCTGCGGGACACCTTTTGACATACCGGACATGCCACATGGAACGAACGCGGACGGAACAGAGAACCCAGACTACTGCGGATGGTGCTACCAAGACGGCGAGTTCACAAGCACGGGCCTTGACGAAATCATCGAGCGCAACGTCCCCTATCTGATGCAGGCTACCGGCTACTCAGCCGAGGAGGCGGTCTCATTCATGGGGGCGCTCCTGCCTACGCTCAAGCGCTGGAGCGGCGTGGAAAACCACAACGTGTCGGCTAACCTCAAGAGGAGCGCCTTCTACGTGTGCCCCGATTGCGCCAATGTCATCTGGTCGGCGGGCGAAGCGGCGGTCAACTGCTGCGGCAACGCCCTGGAGCCGCTGGCGGCGAAGAGGAACGACAGGGCCGTCGACGCCCGCGATGCCGTCGACGCCCGCGATGCCGTAGACGCCCGCGACACCCTCGATGCCCTCGTGGAGGTTTCGGACGGATACCAGCGCGTGCACATAGCCCATCGCATGACCAAGGATGATCATCTGCTGTTCATTGCGGCAGTCGGCGATGACCTCGTCCGGATCAAGCGCCTCTATCCCGAACAGGAGGCACGCGCCGAGTTCGCCCTGCAAGGCCCCTGCAAACTGTACACTTACGGGAGCAGTTGCGGCCTCACCGAGCTCTGACGACTACAGGTTGAATCCGCGCTGCCACCATCAGGCCAGATCGAAGCATCATCTGCACTCATAGCAAAAACCCGCAGAAGCAATAGAAACCAGAGCATGACAAGGATCAGACGCGCGCGGTAAGACTTTGCGGCAATAATGCACACCCGCTAAACCGACGCGCCCAGAGCAAGCGCCGTCAACCCC
>CADBQL010000010.1 GCA_902796815.1 uncultured Coriobacteriaceae bacterium
AGCTTCATGATGCCGCTCTTGCGGTTGGCAGCCTGGTTCTTATGGAGAACGCCCTTCGTGACGGCTTTGTCCATAAGGCGGCAAGCGGCCAAAGCAGCTGCATACGCTTCAGCGCCATTACCGGCGGCGACGGCATCCTTGACGTGACGGGTTGCGGTTTTGAGCTCAGACTTCACCGCACGATTGCGCATACGAGCTTTTTCGTTGGTGATGTTGCGCTTCTTCTGACTTTTAATGTTTGCCACTCTAGATTCCTCCGTTGTTTATATCTTGTTTCCAGACGAAACCCGTAAATCTTAGCATAGAATATCGTGAAAGCGAGCAATGATTCTGAAAGTGAGTTCCATGGCGCACGCATCTTCACATAACGGGCATCATAATCCCTCCCACATTAGGAACTTTTCCATCATAGCGCATATCGATCACGGCAAATCGACATTATCCGACCGCATCCTCGAGCAAACCGGGACAGTGTCGGCGCGCGACATGCAGGAGCAGCTCCTCGACACGATGGACATCGAACGCGAACGCGGCATTACGATCAAAAGCCAGGCCGTGCGCGTCAACTACACGTCCGACGATGGCGAAACCTACGAGTTCAACCTTATCGATACGCCGGGCCACGTCGATTTCACCTACGAGGTCTCGCGAAGCCTCGCCGCTTGCGAGGGCGCCGTTCTCGTCGTGGATGCGACACAGGGCGTCGAGGCGCAGACCGTCGCAAACGCAATGATGGCGATGAATGCAAACCTCGAGATCATCCCTCTCATCAACAAGATCGACCTGCCGGCATCGGACCCCGATCGCGCCCGCGAGCAGATCGAGGATGGTCTCGCCATACCGGCTGACGACGCCGTGCTCTGCTCGGCGAAGACTGGCGAGGGCGTGCACGACCTGCTTGAGGCGATCGTGTACAACATCCCGGCACCCGTCGGCGATTTCGATGCGCCGCTGCGGGCACTCATCTTCGATTCGTACTTCGACCCGTATCGAGGCGTCGTCGCGCTCGTGCGCGTCGTGGACGGAACGGTGAAGAAAGGCGACACCATCTACATGATGGCAACCGGCACCGAAACCCTCGTCGAGGAAGTCGGCGCGCGCAAGCCTGCCGAAATCGCCCTACCTGACCTTTCGGTCGGGGATGTGGGTTACCTAGTCACGGGCCTCAAGGACGTCGCGCAGGTGAAGGTCGGCGACACGATCACGATGAAGGCGCGCCGTGCGATCGAGCCGCTACCCGGGTATCGCGACGTCAAGCCCATGGTGTTCACAGGCCTGTTCCCGATCGAAGGCGACCAGTACGAACCGCTCAAGGAGGCCCTCGAGAAACTCGCGCTCAACGATCCGGCGCTCGTCTGGGAGCCCGAAACGTCGCATGCGCTCGGCTTCGGCTTCCGCGTCGGATTTTTGGGACTGTTGCACATGGAGGTAATCGAGGAGCGTCTCGAACGCGAGTTTGGCTTGAACCTGCTCGCCACGGCGCCGTCAGTCGAGTATCACGTGCTTAAGAAGAACGGCGAAATGATTTCGCTTCATTCGCCCCAGGAAATGCCCGACCCCTCGGAAATCGAGCATATCGAAGAGCCTTACCTGAAGGTCAAGGTGCTCGTGCCACCCGATTACGTCGGCCCGGTCATGGACCTCACGAACTCGCGGCGCGGCGTGTTCGTGAACATGAACTACCTCTCGTCTACGACGGTCGAGGTTGTCTGGGAAATGCCGCTTTCTGAGATGATCCTCGATTATTTTGATAGGCTCAAGTCCTCGACCAAGGGCTATGCCTCGCTCGATTACGAGATGGCCGGCTACCGACCGAGCAAGCTCGTCAAGCTCGACATCTTGCTCGCAGGTAAGCCCGTCGATGCGTTGTCGTTCATCGTTCATTCCGACAACGCCTACAACAGGGGAAGCATCCTCGCCCGCAAGCTCAAGGAAATCATTCCGCGCCAAATGTTCGAAGTCCCCATCCAGGCAGCGGTCGGCGGACGCGTGCTCGCGCGCACGACCGTCAAGGCCAAGCGCAAGGACGTTTTGGCAAAATGCTACGGTGGCGATATCTCGCGCAAACGAAAGCTGCTCGAGAAGCAGAAGGAAGGCAAGAAACGCATGAAAGCTATCGGTTCGGTCGAAGTTCCGCAAGAAGCGTTCATGGCAATTCTGAAAGTAGATGAATAGCAGGTTATGAAAACCGACGAATACGACTGGATTGATGATGCTTTCGATGACACGAAGCAAGATCCGCTAGCACTTAAAGGTATGACGGGCTGCTCGAGCTTGGGCGCCCTTTTCGCCCTCATCGGCGTTATCGTCATCGTTGTGATTCTGATTGTTGTGGCAAACATGGCTTTCGGCACGTTCGCCGCATGAGTCGCGCCCCAGGGGCGTGGCTCATCCCGAATGAGCATCGCCCCTGGGGCGTGACTCATTCAGCGTGTTTTTAGCGAGGATATGAGTTTGAATGCAAGGGTTGTTTGGGGCATACCGCGTGATTCTCGCGCCGATGGCAGGCGTGAGCGACATCGCGTTTCGGGCGGTATGTCGAGAGCAGGGCGCTGACTTGACGTTCACCGAAATGGTTTCGGCAAAAGGCCTTTCGTATGCCAACGAGAAGACGCGCCATCTGCTCGATCTCGCCGATGGTGAGGTCCGCGTTGGCGTGCAGCTGTTCGGGCATGAGCCTCAGACGATGGCATCGCAGGCAGCATGGATCGAGCAGGAGCTTGGCGATGCGCTCGCCTACATCGACATCAACATGGGTTGCCCAGCACGCAAAATCGTGAGCAAAGGCGACGGCTCGGCGCTCATGAAAGACCCAGCATTGGCGGCATCGATCGTGGCCTCCGTCAAGAACGCGACGACATGCAAGGTCACCGCCAAGTTCAGGCGCGGCTGGTCGGTCGGCAGCGAGACAGCACCCGAATTCGCCAAGCGGCTTGAACAGGCCGGCGCAGATGCCGTGACCGTACATGGACGATTCGCCGAGCAGCTGTACCGGGGAAGCGCGGATTGGGATGTCATAGCGCGCGTGAAGCAAGCCGTGAGCATTCCGGTCGTGGGAAACGGCGATATCAGAAGCGGTGCCGCCGCATTGGATATGCATAAGCGCACTGGTTGCGATGCCGTGATGATCGCCCGCGGCGCGCAGGGAAATCCCTGGATATTTTCCCAAGCAAAAGCTGCTCTTGATGGCATGCCCGAACCCAGCGCTCCGACGGTACGCGATCGTATCGCTATGGCGCGTCGCCATGCGCTCCTCCTGCAGGAACGCGAGGGGCGCAACATCGTGCGCATGCGAAAGCACGCCATGTGGTACGTAGCTGGCCTGCCCGGCGCCTCGAAGGCGCGCGGTCTTTTCAACTACTGCGAGACGTTCGAGGATTTCGAGCGCGTGTTCAAAATGTTGGAAGATGCGAAACCAGGCCAGATTTAGTCCTCCGTCTTTCGACGCAAGACAACGCTCTGCCAGGTTTCACATCGAGCGAGGAGGGCATTATGCCACACGATCCGTATAAGGCTTTGTACATCCATATCCCTTTCTGTGTCAAACGGTGCGGATACTGCGATTTCGCGACACAGGCTATTTCGCGCGAAAGCCCACTCATCGACGAATACGTCGAAGCACTCGTCATCGACTTGCGAAAACGCTGCAAGCAAGGCGACCTTTCGCAGATCGAAACGGTCTACATCGGCGGAGGAACGCCATCCCATCTGGGGCTTAACCGCCTATCAAGCCTGCTTTACGCGCTTTCGATTTCGATGGACCTCACACGCGAGGACCTCGAGTTTACGATGGAAGCTAATCCCGAAAGCCTTGACGAGCGCATGGTGAAAGACATCTGGGCTATGGGCGTGAATAGGATTTCGATTGGCGTGCAGAGCTTCGACGATGCTGTTTTACACATACTCGGGCGAGCTCACGATGCCGCTCGCGCACGTTCTGCCGTTCGCGAGGCGCAGCTCCGCTTCGAGAACGTCAGCGTCGACCTCATGTGCGGAATTCCCGGACAAAGCCGCACATCGTTCGAAGAGTCAGTTCGCACGGCTATCGACCTCGGTGTTACCCACGTGAGCGTCTACCCACTCACAATCGAACCGCATACGCCGTTTGACAAGGCCGTTCTTTCGGGCTTGATGGAAGAGCCCGACGACGATGTCGAAGCCGAGCATATGCTTGCAGCAGAAGAGCTGCTCTCATCAGCGGGTTATGCGCGCTATGAGGTCGCAAGTTATGCAAAGCCCGGGTTCGAATCCAAGCACAACACCTCGTATTGGACCGGCGTGCCGTATCTTGGCCTCGGGCAGAGCGCAACAACGATGACGCAGAACGCCGAGCGACGCATGCGCGTTATGAACGGTCAGGTAATCGACGATCTCAACCGTCCGCAGATGGAAGCCGAAGACCTCATGCTCGGCATGCGCATGGCTTGCGGCATCGCCGACGAGCGCCTTGCGCAGGCCGCATGTTTTCTTTCCGAAGCTCCCGATGTGATGCGCGAGCTCGAGTCCGAAGGCCTCATCACCCATGTCGATGGCCGTTGGCGTCCCACCCAGCGCGGTTGGCTTTGCGGAAACGAGCTCTACGCTCGCCTGCTCGACCTCGCGTAAAGTAGACGAAGAGTTCATACGAGTTGCGAGATTGTTCGGTGGGCAATCCGCGGCAGATGAGTCTTTCCCCTGGGGCGCGACTCACTGGCCCCG
>CADBQL010000011.1 GCA_902796815.1 uncultured Coriobacteriaceae bacterium
GGGCGACCGCGTGCCGTTCGCTCCGCGCATGGGTACGATTTACAGCGAGTTGGCAGGCATTTCGAAATACGAGGCGCTCAACGACTACCGCATGATGAAGCCAGGCGTGGAGTACTTCCTTTCGCACTGGGAGACCGACCTGTTCTGGGCACCGGCAGCTTATCCTATTAACGTTATGGAGGTGCTTGGCACCAAGGCCGTGCGCTGGCCGGGCGCTACGTGGGGCATCGATCGCATGATGGGTTTCCAAATCGTCGACGATTGCTATCTGGAGCAAGAGGACTATGATGAATTCATCCGCGACCCGTCGCACTTCCTGATGACTAAGGTCTATCCGCGACGCCACACGAAGCTTGCCGGTCTGGCCAAGATGGACTTCACGAACTTCGTCGAGTTCGGTCACTACGCTTCGATGGCGCAATTCGCTGATCCTGAGGTACGCGAATCCCTCATCACGCTCATGGCTGCAGGCGATCAGGTCAACAAGTGGCTCGAGGGGCAGGGTCTCATGGCTGCCACGGCACTCGAGTATCAGACGCCGCTTGGCTGCATCCTCGGCCAGAACGCGCCTTACGACATGCTCGGCGACAACCTGCGCGGCCTGATCGATTTGCCGATGGATCTCTACGAGGTGCCCGAGAAGGTTGAGGCAACGCTCGAAATCCTGACCGATTGGGCCATTAAGGGCGTCGAAGGCATCGCCGCGGCTGGCATGAAGTACTGCTTCATGCCCCTGCACGGAGGCACCGACGACTTCCTGAGCCCCGAGAACTGGGAGCGTTTCTACGCTCCAAGCCTGCGCAAGGTCATCGAGCGCGAGCTCGAGCTCGGCCTCATCCCGTACATCTTCTTCGAGGGCAAGTACAACAACCGTCTTGAGATGATCCGCGATCTGCTTCCGGCTGGCATCCTTGGCATGTTCGAGCAAGTCGACATCGAAAAAGCCTGCAAGATTCTCAAGGGCCATACTTGCGTATGCGGCAACCTGCCCACCGCGCTTTTGGCATACGGCACGCCCGATCGCGTCATCGAGGAAACCAAGCGCATGCTCGACGCCTGCGCACCTGGTGGCGGCTTCATCATGGACTGCTCGATCGTGTGTGACCACTTCAAGGAGGAGAACTTCAATGCGTGGTACGAGACCACGCTCGAGTACGGCAAGTACTAGTCTACGGAACGGACCTACGATCGAGTACGGCAAGTACTAGTTCTAGATTGCTTCTGAGCCGGCCGTTGCCCAGCGCAACAGCCGGCTCATTGTTTTACCGTACGCGGGTTCAAATGTGCATGCGGCTATCAACATGCTTCCGACCTGCTATAATGCACCCATTCCGAAAGGGAGGAAAAGGGGGCCTATTATGGACATGGATGCGTTAGTCAACATTACCGACACAATCGACACCTACATGTACACGTACTTCCTGGTGTTTTTGCTGATTGGTGCCGGAATCTACTTCACGATTCGCACGAAGGGCGTGCAATTCACGCACCTCAAGGACATGTTCTCGGCAATCACCGAGAAAAAGCATGTTCCTGGACAGAAAAGCGTGTCATCGTTCCAGGCCATGATGGTGTCGACGGCCAGCCGCGTCGGTACGGGCAACATCGCCGGCGTTGCGACGGCCATCGCTGTTGGTGGTCCGGGCGCGGTGTTCTGGATGTGGCTCATGGCGCTCATCAATGGTGCGTCGGCGTTCGTCGAGTCGACGCTTGCGCAGATTTGGAAAGTTCGTGGCGAAGGTGGCGAGTTCCGCGGCGGCCCGGCGTACTACATTGAGCAGGCGCTCAAGCAACGTTGGCTTGGCATCGTGTTCGCCATTTCGCTCATCCTCTGCTTTGCGCTCGGCTTCAACGGGCTGCAGACGTACAATATGAGCTCGTCGATCGAGTACTTTTACAATCAGGCTGTTGCTGGCCAAGCTGGCGTGCCAGGCTACTTCGAGACGCAGATCCCGTTCGCCATCGGTGTTATGCTCGCGGTCGTGTTCGCGTTTGTGCTGTTCGGTGGTACGCATCGTATCAGCTTCTTGACCTCGGCAATCGTTCCCGCGATGGCTATTCTGTACCTGGTGCTCGCCGTCATTATGGCCGTCATGAACGCCGGTGCGCTGCCCGCCGTATTCGGGCTGATTTTCCAGGAAGCATTCGATTTCAACTCCATCGTCGGCGGCTTCGCCGGTTCGATGATCGTCCAGGGTATCAAGCGCGGCCTGTTCTCGAATGAGGCTGGCATGGGTTCGGCGCCGAATGCTGCTGCGTCTGCGAGCGTTTCGCATCCTGTCAAGCAGGGCCTCGTCCAGACGCTTTCGGTCTTCATCGACACGATAGTTATCTGCACCTGTTCGGCTGTTATGATCATGATCTTCGTGCAGGGGCACATGGAGCTCACGCCGTTCGGCGGTGCGGGCGAAGATGTAGGCCTCACGAATATGCCGCTCGTACAGCAGACGATGCTCTATGCTTTTGGTGATGTGGGCATCATCTTCATGACCGTCGCGATTTTCGCGTTTGCGTTTTCGAGCTTGGTCGGCAATTACTACTACGCCGAGCAGAATTTCAAGTTCATCACGCAGAGCAAGCCTGCTCTGACGGTCTTCCGCATCGTATGCGCGATCGTCGTGTTTTTCGGCGCGCAATCCAATCTGACGCTTGCCTGGAACCTGGCCGATATCTTCATGGGAATTGAGGCCATCATCAACATCGTGGTCATCTTCATCTTGGGCAAGTGGGCCTTCGCTGCGCTCGAGGATTACAAGGCGCAGAAAGCCCAGGGTCTTGACCCGGTTTTCGTTGCGGACACGATTCCTGGCATTCCTGCAACCGAGTGTTGGCATGAGACCCGCGATGAGCTGCCCACCATCGACGAGGGCATCGTCTTCGGCGGCTCAGAATAGCGGTTTTCTGCTTCTTTATGCAAAAAAACGAGCGCGACAATTCCAAACGGAATTGCCGCGCTTCGATAAGGCGCTTTGATTACTGGCTTACAGGTGCGGATAGAGCGGATGTTCGGCGCACATCTCCTTGACCTCATGCTTGATGCGATCCGTCACGTCGTCGCCGTGCTCGAGAATCTCCAGAATCCATTTGCCGATCTGCTCGGTTTCCTCTTCCTTCATGCCGCGCGTCGTGATGGCGGGCGTGCCGAAGCGCACGCCGCTCGTTTCTGCGCGGGGCAGCGGGTCAAAGGGGATGGCGTTCTTGTTCGCCGTGATGTTGGCGCTGTCGAGTAGCAGCTGCACCTCGAGGCCCGTGCGGTTCTTCGAGCCCACGTCGGCGAGCATCATGTGGTTGTCGGTGCCGCCGGTGGTCAGGCGCACGCCGCCATCCATCAGCGTCTTTGCTAGCACGGAAGCGTTCGTCACGATCTGGCGCTGGTACTCTTTGAAGCCGGGAAGCATCGCCTCGCGCAGGCAGATGGCCTTCGCCGCGATGACGTGCATGAGCGGGCCGCCCTGCGTGCCAGGGAAAACCGCATGGTCGATGCGCTTGCCGAGGCGCTCCTTGCACAGGATGATGGCGCCGCGCGGGCCGCGCAGCGTCTTGTGGGTGGTTGACGTCACGACGTCTGCGTACGGTACGGGCGA
>CADBQL010000012.1 GCA_902796815.1 uncultured Coriobacteriaceae bacterium
CCGCCAACGCCGACAACCTTGATGACGGCCAGATTCTCGGATGCAAGATTGATAGGCATGTTTTACTCCCCTATTCGATTCGCATTTAGGCTGTGTTTTGCATATAACCGTTTGCAATTTTACACGATGACAAAGCGAATGCAACTTTAACATGCCCAAACGGTTACAATGTCATACACAAATGTTACAGTTTGGGCGCAAAGCAAGGCGCAAACGCGAGCATGATAAGAACAGAAGGAAGGTTTCATGCAGATAAAAACACAGCTCGAACACATCGTCAACGAGGCCATCGCAGCCGCCGTCGCCGACGGTTCACTCAATCTCGACCCGTTGCCACCCGCATCGCTCGAACGTCCGCGCGATCCCGAAAACGGCGACTGGGCATCCACGGTCGCCATGCGCAGCGCCAAGCTCGCGCACGCCAACCCGCGCGCCATCGCGCAGACCGTACTCGACCACCTGCCCGAAAATGCGGTCATTGCTTCGGCCGAAATCGCCGGCCCGGGTTTTCTCAATTTTCGCCTGACGAACAACGTGTTGCAAAACGTGGTCGCCGATCTGCGCGAACAGGGTGCCGATTTCGGGCGTGGCACCGTCGAGGACGGCGCGCGCAAGATTAATCTCGAGTACATTTCCGCCAATCCCACCGGACCCATGCATATAGGGCACGGCCGCTGGGCGGCGCTTGGCGATTCGATGGCGCGCGTCATGCGTCACGCGGGATACGACGTGTACGAGGAGTTCTACGTCAACGACCATGGCACCCAGATGGACGTGTTCGGAAATTCCGTCGCAGTGCGCTACCTACAGCTTCTCGGCCATGACGTGCAGATGCCCGAGCAGTGCTACGGAGGCGCCTACGTCGTCGATATCGCACAGGGCATTATCGATCGAGAGGGACGCGCCTACGAGGATATGGACGAAGCCGAACGGGTCGTCGCTTTCCGAGAGATCGCCTACAAGCAGATGCTCGAAGACCAGCGCAACCTGCTCGAGAAATTCGGCACGACGTTCGACCGCTGGTTCTCGGAGCGCGACCTTTACGTAGAGGACGCCGAGGGAAAGTCCGCCGTCGATCGCGCGCTCGACGTCATGCGTGCACACGGCTATCTCTTCGAGGCGGAAGACGCCACATGGTTCCGTTCCACTGAATTTGGCGATGACAAGGATCGCGTACTCATCAAGGCGAACGGCGAGCTCACGTATTTCACGAGCGACATGGCCTACCACTACGACAAGATCTGCCGCGGTTTCGACCGTCTTATCGACATCTGGGGTGCTGACCACCACGGATACATAAAGCGCTGCGAGGCGATGATGGAAGCCTGGGGGCATCCCGGCATGCTCGAGGTCGTGCTCGGCCAGCTCGTGAACCTCTTGCGCGATGGCGAGCCCGTACGCATGTCCAAGCGAACGGGAGAGATGGTCACGTTCGAAGAGCTCGTCGACGAAGTCGGCGTCGACGCGACGCGCTTCCTAATGCTTTCGCGCTCATCCGATCAGCCCGTTGATTTCGACATTGAAGTCGCCAAAAAGCAAGATGCGTCGAATCCGGTCTACTATGTGCAATACGCGCACGCGCGCATTTGCTCGATTTTGCGCAAGGCCGCGGAAAGCGAAGAGGGAAGCGCCGACGAGCTCGCCGCGCGCATCATCCCCGCAGATGTCGCGCTCGATGCGCTTACGCATGAATCGGAACTCGCGCTCATGCGCAAGATGGATGACTTCCCCGAGTTCGTGACTTTGGCCGCCCGTGACCGCGCGCCGTTCAGGCTGACGCATTACGCCCAAGAGCTCGCGAGCCTTTTCCACCAGTTCTATACGAACTGCCACATCATAGGCGAAGAGGAAAACGTACAAAACGCCCGTCTCGCACTGGCCGATGCAACGCGCATCCTGCTCGCCCTCACCCTGAGCCTGCTCGGCGTCAGCGCGCCCGAACGCATGTAAAGTACCGATGAGTCACGCCCCGGGGGCGTGACTCATCCCTTTTCCCTAGACGTTTGCTCCAAGGTCTATCTGCATGAGGTACACGTTATCGCGCATGCGCATAGCGTATTCGCGCGAAAGGCGACCCTCGTCGTATGCCAGTTGAATCTGCTCGAGCTCAATGCGAAGCGCGAACTTCAGGGCGTCCAAATCGGGCGTAGCGTTTTGCGTGAACGCCGTAATAGAGGGGCCTGGCCCGCGAAGCAGGTTGATTGTGCGCTCATATTCACGGATGAGCTGGCTTATCTTTTCGGATTGGACATCAAAGGCCACCATCTCGCGGCGCAGACGCTCGACGACGTAAAGTGAAGCGCGGATTTGTATGTTGCGACGTACATCGGACGAAGGCAGTTCCGCGCGCTTTCCCTTGGTACCTGGAAGCTTGTTGCTGAGTCTTTGCAGATACTTTCGCACGAACAATACGACCCTGCGCCACCAGCGGATGAGCGAAAAGCGAAGGTTTTTCCCGCGTTTGAGCATGCTCTCGACACGCGCGACGCGGCTGACGTACTGATACCCTTCAAGAGGTGGCACCTCGTCGCGGTCGATTTCGTCCAAAACGAATTCCTGCTCCCACTCCAACGCACGAATTCGCAGTTCGAGGTCGGATTCGTCAACAAGGTCCTTGTTTTCCTTAAATCGCTCGAGCCGCTCGGTATAAAGGGCGATAACCGGCACAAGCGCCGTGCGGTTCTCGGACGTCAAACGCATCGTGAGTTCTTCGATAACCGCTCTGAGCACCTCTGCACGCGCCTCACCCTCGTAGACTTGCCTGTCGACGGTCTGCTTGCGTGGCGCAATCAAGGGAACCAGGAACGTCGCAAGCAGCAGGGAAAGAAGAATCACGCCGCTCGCCAGGAAAATGAGCAGATCGCGTTTGGGAAATTCGACAAAACCATCGCCAGATGCCACATAGAACGGAAGCGAGAACATGATGGCAAGCGTGATGGCGCCCTTCGATCCGGCAAATGTCATCAACAGCGCCTGAGACAGGCGCTCCTTGAGCCGAACTTTTTGTTCCGCCTTGTGAAAGTCTATGGCATCGCGACCGAGCGTCCAGATGAAGCGGGTTGCATGCATCAGCAAGGTAATGAGCACGACATAGGCTATCAGCTGCCAGTTGCTGATGCCGTCATCCGCCCACAAGTCGCCGAATGCTTGCGGCAGCTGCGTGCCGAGCATGACGAACACGACGCCGTTAAACGCGAACACGAGCACTTGCCACACGCTTGACGATACGATTCCCATGCGGGCCATCGATGGGTCGAAATCGCGTGGCATGAGCGACATCGTGATACCGCAAGCCACGACCAAGATTACGCCGGACACACCGATGACCTCGCCAAGCAGATAGGCGACGAAGGGCGTCAGCAGTTCGAGCAGCACATGGAACGTCGTGTTGTCCAACCCCATGTCACGCACTTTGCCCGCAAACCACTCGAGCACGATACCAAAAAGGATGCCCACCGCTATTGCGCCGAAAAACGATATCAGGAATTCCCCAACGGCCTCCATCACCGAAAACGAGCCGGTGACCACGGCGGCTACCGCGAACTGGAACGATACGATACCCGACGCGTCGTTGAGCAGCGATTCGCCCTGCAGCGTCGTCTGCTGCCGTTCGGGAATGTCGGCTTGTTGCGCCACGGAGGCGACTGCAATAGGGTCCGTCGGCCCAAGCGCCGCAGCAAGCGCAAATGCGGCGGCAAGTGGAATCGAGGGAATGAGGGCATGAACGCAGAAGCCCACGACCAGCACGATGGCAACCACGAGCCCTATCGCGTACGAAAGCATCGTCGCACGGTTTTTCCAAAGGAGATGCTTGTCGGCATCGCGTGCTTCGTGAAAGAGCAGCGGGGCGATGAACAACACCAAGAACAGCTCTGGATTGAGGGTCACATGCACTTGCTCATGAGCAGCCAGCGCAACGACAAAACCACAGCAAATCTGTATGAGCGGAAGCGACACACGGGGTATGAGCTGGTCAATCACGGCAGACGCAAGCACTGTTGCCATAAGCACCAGCGCAAGCTCGAGAGCTGCCATGCATACCACCTCCTCAATCGCTATCCGCTTGCGATACTACCACGTGGGAAACCTATTGTGATACGTCTTTCGGCAACGTCACGGCATCGTGACACGCGCGTCGCAAAACCACCACCCATTCGAAACGGCGACTCAAAATACGACCAGAAGGAGGTCTTGCTTCTCGTGGCATTCTTTATACGAACTCTTGGGAACTGGGAGCAGGTCGACACCCCAAGGGGGCATGGACAAAGTAGATTTGAGGCTTAATCTATATTGGCGTAGAGCGTATAGTAGCTTTTCCCTAATAGTTTCGTATTATAAATAGTTATGTTTTACATAGGTTGTGGTAGTATACGATACGCAAATTCGCAATACTCATAGACTGCAGCTATCATTGATTTGCGATGCTTTGGGAGGGCAGCATCATGGAGCAAATGTGGAGTCAATGCAATCCTCAAACCGAAGAAGAGCTCATCGAATGCGCAACGCTCGGAAAGTCGCTGAGCCGCCTTTCGCAACCGACGATTCTCACGCTGCTCGCGGCAAACGACAAGCCCATGCATGGCTACATCATCGTTCAGCAGGCAGCTAATTCCCCTATGTTCGGTGGCAAAAAGCCCGATGCAACGGGAATCTATCGCGCACTCAAGCGCATGGAGCAAGCGGGGCTCGTCGAATCGCACTGGGAAACGCCCGAAGCCGGATCGGCTAAGCGGCTTTTCGAACTCACCGACAAGGGCCGCACGTGCCTGCGCCGCTGGATTGACGCTCTAGCCTGCTACAAGCTCACAATCGAGGAGCTGCGCGTCAGCGCCTCGACCGCATTGGGCATTGACGTGCCCCCGACCCCCTACTGCGCCCATAGCGCAATCGACCAGCTAGCTGCCGAGGCGAAGTAAACCGAATCGTTCAAGCAACGATAATCGGGGTGTGCCTGCAACCCATTCTGGAATGAATAGGTCAAAGGAACATCCCGATTATTGTTGTGCTACTTGTTCCTGAGACGCATGGGGACCGGACCGCAATCAGCGCGGTATGGGCAATTATCGCAATCTTCCGACGCGGCTTTCAAATCCACCTCATTCCAAGGCATCGGCTCAAAGCCGAGCTTTCGGTAAAACCCCTCGCTCGTTCCGCGCGAGACCAGACGCAGCTCGCCGGCAATAGTTCGCGCATCCTCGATGAGCGCGCGACCGACCCCATATCCGCGCCACGGCGCATACGTGACGATCGGATTCACATATGCAATGCCGCCTTCATCGTCCTGCAGCCGGCAAAAGCCCACCGCAACATCGTCGTCATTGACGGCGACGCGTATGCGCTCGGGCCCGGGCATGACATCCATTCCCTCTGCTTGCGCATACGCGTCTATGAGGCCCATGTCATCCGCGCGGGCATCACGTATCGAAAAAAGTTCGCTCATGTGTTTCTCCTCGAAGGGCAGCAAATGAGTCTTGCCCCAGGGGCGCGACTCACTTGCCGAATGAGTTTTGCCCCTGGGGCGTGACTCATTTGCCGAATGAGTTTTGCCCCTGGGGGCGCGACTCATTGCGCTGCAGAATCGCCTGTCGCGCGCCGACCGGACACCCGCTTCGCTAATGAGTTTCGCCCCAGGGGCGTGACTCATCGCAGGGGCATAACTCGCCGGCACATCAGCCACGCATCGGGGGCAGGTAAATCTTGTCGCGCTCCTGCGGAATGACGCGCTTGCTGAGTTCGCGTACACCCTTGACGATATCGGGCATGAGCTCGACGGGCACGCCCATCATCATCATGTCGTCTCCCACATCCGAGCTCGCACGTCCGCCGTAGCAGCCAAACGATATGTTGATCTTTTTATCGCGCATCGGCAGAAGCGTCACCTCAACGCAATGCGAGTTGTAACCCGACGCATGGAAATCATGGCGATGCCCCGTGTAGTACGACGTCGCCATCGAAAGCCACATCATCTGCTCGGGATTGCCCATGATCGAGACGACATCAACCGTGGCTTTAGGGTCATCGAGCGGAAACACGCAGGTTGCATCCATCGAATACGGCTCGAGCATTGGCCGCTCCAGCACCATGCGACTCGCCGCCTCTTGCGTGTCGAGCTTGTGGAAAAGGATGTATATCTCGCCTGAAGCGAGTTTGGGCGGCACTTCTGTAAGCCCTAGAATCGACGTACCATCAGGGCATGAATGGCGATTGGCCGGCATGAGCAGCGATACGCCGCGGCGCGCGGCCATCATCGATTGGCAGTAGCGCATGCGCTCCTTCGGAATCTGCACGCCTTCGGGATACGGCTCGCCAGCGCGGATCAGCCGCACGCCGACGGGATGCCAACGCAGCTGAAGGACGTCGCGCAGGACTTTCGCCCACTCCTTGTAGGTCGCCGCCGTTTCCTCGTCAATGAGCGTTGCGCGCGGATGGTCATCGGCCGCAGCGAGCGCATCGGCATTGACCTCGACCTTTATCGCATCTTCGGGACAGTTGCCCGAACATGTCTCGCAACCCCAGCACCATTCCGGATGAACAGGCTGCGGACCGTCGTCCATGATGTAGACCTCGGTCGGGCAGAATCGCTCGCACAGTCCGCATTTGATGCATGCGTCGCGGTTGATCGTTATGCTATAGGAAATCTCGTTGC
This sequence comes from uncultured Coriobacteriaceae bacterium, assembly GCA_902796815.1. Classification (GTDB taxonomy): domain Bacteria; phylum Actinomycetota; class Coriobacteriia; order Coriobacteriales; family Eggerthellaceae; genus UBA9715. The sequence goes on from CADBQL010000012.1 coordinate 6,647, forward strand.
CGCTCATCGTCGCTATCTCTCTCGTTTCTTTTGCCAAGCAGCCGTGTAACTATTCCGTACCTGCAGGCCGACTAACTATTCGACTAGCTATTCATTGCCTCCGAGCAGGTAGCGCACGATCAGGTCGTTGTCGACGACGCCGTCGCGCAGCTCCTCTTTCATCCAGGGCGGATAGACCCGACACCCGCTCGCATCGGTCAGATGATACGAGCAGAATGGAATCGCGAGGCCCGACGGCACCGTGACCATCATCGAGCACTCGCGCAGCCGCTGCACGTCCATCGTGTAGGCATCCATGTAGTCCATGATGACGATGGAAAGCCCATCGGCCACATAGACGCCCTTCGCGGCCAGGATATCCAAAAACACGGACCCTTGCGGACTGTCGGGGCTGTACGCCTCGTGGTACTCCTCTTCGGAAATGAAGCGCGTCGCTGGGTAGAAACCGCTCGGATGCTCCTCAACGCCTGCGGGAGCTGCACCTTTGACGAGGAACACGCCCGTATCGCACAGCGGATTCGAACAGCCAAGCGGCCAAATGTCCTTCACATCGATGAGGCCGTCCGATTGCTCGGCGAGCTTGAATATCGTGTCGCCCGCCGTGAGTCCCTGGGCAACGCGCGCATCGAAACGGCCCGACGTGAACGCCGGCTGCAATGCGAGCCCTGCGACGATATCGGAGTTTTCCATCGCGAAACGAAGGATGTCGCCGATCTGGTCGTCGTTCACGCCGGACAGGATGGTCATGCACAAAACCACCTGCACGCCCGCCTCGCGGCAGCGCTCCACGCACTTGAGCTTGATGTCGAGGATATCGCGTCCGCACGTCGTCTCGTACACGTCGCCCGTCAGCCCGTCGAAAGACAGGAACAGCCCTGTGACGCCCGCGTCGCGCAGCTTTTCGAGATAGCCTGGCCGCGACGCGATAACGATGCCGTTCGTGTTGAGCTCGATGCCCCAAAAACCCTTCTCACGGCCCATTCTGATGATTTCGGGCAGGTCCTTTCGGCAGGTCGGCTCGCCACCCGTAAGCTGCACCGCGCCATCGGTGCCCACTGCATCGGCAATGACGTCGTACATTGCCGAAATTTCCTCGATCGTCGGGTCATGCTCCTCGGTGTCGGCGCTCATGAAGCACACCGGACATTTGAGGTTGCACATCCACGTGACTTCAATCTCGAGCAGCGTGCCGCGCCTTTCATGGCGCGCACACGTGCCGCAACCGAACGGACACGGAGCCGTAGCTTCGATCGTGTTCACAGGAGGTGTCTTAGGCATGGCGTGCGACGTTATCCAGCGGTAATGGTCCACATCGGGCCAGATGCGCGTATCGAACTGCCCATGCTCGGGGCACGTGCGCGTCATCCATACCGATTTGTCCTCATCGGCATACACCTGCGCCTTGAGGCCCTTGAGGCACTCGGGGCACAGCGCCAACGTCGTATGAAGGTCTTCTTTCACGCTACTCCTTCCGAATGAAACGGGGGTCAGGCCCCTGTTCCATTCTTCTCTAATACTTCGAGCGCTCGTACTCGTTTTCGGCCTTGTTCGCATCGCGGATGGCCGACATCGCCTCGTTGATGCGCCGCCTGTCATCATCGGTCGGCCCATCGGTTTCTCCATCGAGGTAATCGCGCGGATCGTGGTTTTCGTTGGGCGGCGTGGACACCTGTATGCCCATGATCTCGACCCAGGCGAGCGTGCGACGCGGAACGAACAACGGCTGGTAGCGCGCCGCCTCACGGATGGCCTTCATACACGAGATGGAATGCCCCAGGTCCGTGACCTCGTCGATGTCGGCAACCGGGTCGAAGTAAGCGCACGGGATGTCCTCGTCGCTTTCCTGAAGCTTCTGCACGTAGCCGTCAAGCGCCGGCCTGCCATCCATGTTGTAGTAGATGCCGTCGTGGTCGATGGGCGTATTGAAGCTATAGCCGACAAGCGACGTGCCGCACTCCTGACACGGAGCCATCACAAAGCCGGGCTTTCCTATGGATTGGAAATACTCGAGCCATTGGAA
>CADBQL010000013.1 GCA_902796815.1 uncultured Coriobacteriaceae bacterium
ACGATGGCAAGCGCCCACAAACGCTTCGCATGCGAACGACGTTCGCGCTTTTGGAGGCTGGTCTCGATCTCGGACTGCGAAATCGTCGCAGTGCCAGCCACGCCTCGATAGTTGCCCTGCGATTCGCGCTTTGAGCCGAAGCCGCGAGCTCTGTGCGATGCACGGCTTTGTTTTCCGCCCGTATTCGAACGCGCCGCATCAAGCACGTCAAACGAAAGCTCATTTGACGACCCTGCAGTGTTGCGCTTTAAATGCAGATGGTCGAAATCGGACCCGAAGCCTTTTCCCCTGCCCTTGAACATGACGGTCATCGCCTCAGCCACGCCATATCGAACGGCGACACGGCGTTCGTGACGCTAGCAGCAACCAGGTCATGTGACGGCAGGGCCTTTGGCATCTTGTCACCAGCCTGCCATCATGCTCAGCGCCTGCACAATCTCGTCGGTTGTTCGGATTCGCACGGTTTTGCTCTGCAGAGAATTTAGAAACGTCTTGCCATAGCGCTTCGAAATCAAGCGGCTGTCGGCCAAGATGAGCACGCCATGGTCGTCGGCTTTTCGGATTAGGCGACCGGCGGCTTGTTTCGTTTCGATGACGGCTTGCGGCAATACGTAATGCCACCAGGCACGATCGTCACGCGAAGCGCGCTCGCAGTACAGCGGATCGGTCGGCCTGCCGAACGGCAGCTTCGGAATGATAACGCCTTTGAGCGTGGCGCCCGGCGCATCAAAGCCCTCCCAGAACGACTTGAGCGCAAAGAGCGAAAGATGTTCATCGGCCAAGAAGTCATCGCGCAGCCCCTTGACCGAAACGCCGTAGCGCTGGCAGACGACGCGCAAGTCCGCACGCTTGAGGTCAGGTTGAACCTCGTCGAAGCAGCGCTCCATTTCGCGCCGATTCGTAAAAAGCGTGAGCATCGAGCCGCGTTGCGCGATATGCGTAGCCACGAGCAGCCGGTTGAGCGCGCCCATATACGCTGGATCGTTCGGCTCGGGCATGTCGGAGACCACGTAAATGATCATGTTATTGTCGAAGTCATAGCTCGACGGCAGCTCGAGCGTGCGCGCTTGCGAAAACTCGCTGCGACCGAGCCCCACCGCCCCCGCAAATGAATCGAACTTTCCACCGACCGTCAGCGTCGCCGACGCGAATGCCACCGAATGCGTGCGCACGAACAGCGTATCGTTCATCTTGTCGCCCACGTCGAGCAGCAGCGCCTGCATGCGGTCGATACGACGGTCTTTTTTCTTGAACAGGCTCGCCTGGAATGCGTAGTTGTCTGGCGCTTTTTGGAAAATGAGCTCAGCGGCGTTACGCATGTCACGCAGCTCCATGACGCACGTTGCCACCTCACGCTGTGCGACGGCAGCTTCGTCGATGCCCTCCAAGTACGCAACCAGATCGGAAGCCGCCTTGATGAGCTTGTCCGATGCTTCGATAAATTCGGCAGCGCTGCCGGCTACGTCCGCGAATACCTGTGATTTGCGCACGTCAGCGTTGATCCAAACGTCCACCTGCTCGTATGAGTTGCTCCTACGAGAGCGATGCACGGGATCGAAGTACAACAAGTCCTTGACGCGCAGCTGATAGTCCTCGCCCGTGCGCGCAAAGCCATTGCCCGCTTCTCGCGCTTTCGCTATCAGGCCAAATAGCAAGGTAAGCTGCTCGCCCTCAACGCCTGCGACCGCCCGTTCGACGTGCGTGAACACGTTGCGACCGCCTGCGGCATCGCTCACGCGGTCGATGACGCGCGAAATAGCTTCGGAATCGACCGTTTCGGCAAAAGCGGAACGCGCCTCGCTTTCGGCTGCATGAGCCTCGTCGATTACCCAGTGACGCACCGTCGGCAAAAGGCCGCCATCGGCAACCAGATCGCAGAACAAAAGCGTATGGTTCGTGACGATGATATCAGCCATCTCGGCGCGGCGGCGAGCACCGTGTACGAAGCAGAGTTTTCCGAAAAACGGGCACTTACGCCGGAGGCACTCGCTTGACTTGGATGTGGCCAGGTAGCGCGGCAGCAGCCTGAAGTCCGTCTTGAACGAGTCCATGTCATCGTATTCGCTCTGCTCGACGTACGAGAGCAATGCGGCAAGAGCCGGCGCTTGCGACATCGGCTTAGAGGCAATCTCGCGCATGCTCGGGCCCTGATCGGCCAGACGGGAAATCTTACGCAGGCATGGATAGTGCGACATACCCTTGAGCGGAGCCCACGTGAGCGCCGCCTGCTCGCCGAACTCCTTTTCAAGCGCTTGAGAAAGCGCAGGAAGCTCCTGGTATACCAGCTGGTCGAGCAGCGAGTTGGTCTTGGTGGCAATTCCAACCGCCACGTCATTGGCCTGCGCGAACAGCGCAGCGGGCACCAGATAGGCCATGGACTTGCCGACGCCTGTGCCCGCTTCGACGGCAAGGTTTTCGGAGTTCGCGAACGCGGAGCGAATGCCCTGCGCCATGACACGCTGCTCGTCACGCGGCTCGTAGCTCGGATAGATGCGCCCCATGACACCCTCAGCGCTAAACGCTTCGTCAATTGCCTGCTGTTCTGGGAAAACGAGGGTGCCTACGAGATCGTCGGCATCTTTTCGCGCCTGACGCGTCGGCAGTGTGAGCACGCGGCGCTTTCGCATGGCGTGCACGCTGAACAGCGGGGAAGCGTCGCGCTCGGGGCGTTCGGACGCGCTAGGCTGGCTGGGCTGGCCAGGCTGGCTGGGTTGGCCAGAAAGCTCGCCCGCCGCATTCTGCTGCGCATGCTCTGTGGATTCGCCCTGAGCGCTTGCGCTCACCAAGCTTGCAACGAAGCTTTCGAACGCATCCGCGTCGGCGGCGCGCTCCGTGGACGACTGGGCAAGCTCCGCCAACTCGCTTTCATGCCCTTCGGGCAACCCAAACCCTTCGTCTTGCATACGCGCCATCTCGCGGAACAGAAAACCCGTCGGCCACTCCTCCTGCGGTGCCGACGAGCCGATATAGCTCACAAGCGATGCAGGCATCTTAGCCACGGCCGCAAGCAAGATGCGATAAATTACGCAGGTCGCAGCCACGTCATCATCAGCCCGATGGGTCGACGTCGGCGCACCG
>CADBQL010000014.1 GCA_902796815.1 uncultured Coriobacteriaceae bacterium
GGGGTGATGTCTTTGAAAACAACGCCTGGTTTCGGATAATCCGGGATCGTTTCGATGAGGTGTTCGTACTCGAAAGCTGTCATTCGGGCTCCTTTAGACGCTTTGCCCAGATTGTGCAATCGGGCGTTTTTGTTGTCGCGGCTCTTAATTGTACTGCATTGTGCGGTACGATAGGCCAACCGATGAAGAGAGGCGAACATGATAAAAGAATTGATAACGGACGAAGAACTGCTTTCGCAGCCATGTGAGCCGGCGACGGCCGAAGACGCTGATGTGGCGCAAGATCTGCTCGACACGATCGAGTCAATCGAGGACTGCGCCTGCATTGCTGCGAATCAGATTGGCGTACCCAAAGCGGTGATCGTCTACCGCAACGAAAAGGATCGCGTTCACGTAATGTTCAATCCGTCCATGAAGCGCGCCCTGCGTCCATATCGAACCGAAGAGGGCTGTCTTACCCGCGAGGGAGCGACGAAGGTAACCCGTTATGACCAGGCGACTTTTATGTACCAGGAGCTTGTTGACGGCGTGCTGATTCCGCGGAAGAAGGAATGCCGCGGCTGGACTGCCCAGATCCTCCAGCACATGATCGATCACTGCAAAGGCAAGCTCATATAGACCAGTTCGTTGATGGTGGCCCGAAGAGCGCGAGGGAAGAACGTTTTCCCTCGCGCTCTTCCGAGTTTTACTAATCAAGATTAGAGTACCGTCTACGGAAAAAAGCGACTTAACTGGCTAAAATAACCCAATTTGACCCATTTTTTCGTTACTATACTATTTTGTCATTTGCACAAACATTTGTAGTACTGCGGAGGGATTTGATGAGCAAAAGAACCATCGGCTTGACCGAGACCGTCTTGCGCGACGCGAGCCAAAGCCTCATAGCTACTCGCTTGTCGTACGACAAGATGGAGCCAATCTTGGCTGAGCTGGACAAAGTCGGCTATTATTCACTTGAGTGTTGGGGTGGGGCCACGTTTGACGTATGCTTGCGCTTCTTGGACGAGGACCCGTGGGAGCGTTTGCGCAAGTTTAAGGCCGCGATGCCGAACACCAAGTTGCAGATGCTTTTCCGTGGCCAGAACATCTTGGGCTACAAGCATTACCCGGACGATATCGTGCGCCGATTCGTGCGCGCATCGGTTCGCAATGGCATCGACATCATCCGCTTCTTCGACGCGCTCAACGACGTCGACAACCTGAAAGTCGCCATCGACGAAGCCGTGACCTGCGGAGCGATGGCGTCTGGCGCCATTTCCTATACGACGAGCCCGGTGCATACGCTCGATGCGTACGTGAAGATGGTCAAGGAACTGCAGGCCATGGGCGTGTCAACCATCTGCATCAAGGACATGGCTGGCATCCTGACGCCGGCAAACGCTTATGACCTGGTCAGCGCTATAAAGAATGCGGTCGACCTGCCCGTCGTAGTGCATACGCACTGCACGACCGGCATGGCCTATCTCACGTACCTCAAAGCGGTTGAGGCGGGTGCTGACGTTATCGACTGCGCCATCTCGCCGTTCTCCGGCGGCACGTCGCAGCCTGCAACCGAGACCATGACTGTCGCGCTGCGCGAGCTCGGCTACGACGTAGACGTCGATTTGCCGCTGCTCTACAAGATTGCCGACTATTTCAAGCCCGTACGCGCCGAGTACATTGAAGACGGCACGCTCAACCCGATTTCGCTTGCGACCGACGCACAGGGCCTCGATCACCAGATTCCGGGCGGCATGCTTTCGAACCTGCTCTCGCAGCTGACGATGCTCGGCGCGATCGACAAGTACGAAGAGGCGCTCAAGGAGACCCCGCGCGTGCGAGCCGACCTGGGCTATCCGCCGCTGGTCACCCCGACGTCGCAGCTCGTGGGCACGCAGGCCGTCCAAAACGTGCTCGCCGGCGAGCGCTACAAGAACGTCGGACAAGAAATTCGCGCGTACTGTCGTGGCGAATACGGCAAGACGCCCGCGCCTATCAATCCCGAAATCCGTGCCAAGATTCTCGGCGACGACAAGCCCATCGAGGGTCGTTTCGCCGAGACGCTACCGACGGACACGTTCCAGAAAGCCGAAGTTGAGCTCGGCGATATGGCAAAGAGCGAAGAGGACGTGCTTTCCTACATCGCGTTCCCGCCTGTAGCCGAAGCGTTCTTCAAGGCTCGCCAGGAGCGTGAGGAGCAAAAGGTCGCCTACAGCATCACGAAGGTGGAAGAATGAGTGTAGCCGAATACCTTATCAATTCGCTTCTGGGTATTTGCGTCGTATTCTTCGCGCTTATCCTCCTGATCGCGATTATCGTGATCATGACGAAGCTCAACATCAGCGACGAGCCTAGAAAGCCGAAAAATGCCGCGCCCGCAGCTGCGCCAGCCGCGGTAGCCATGCCTGCTGCGCCTGCGATGGATGTTCCACTCGCGCCCGGCACCGCCGGTGATTTGAAGCTGTATAACACCGATCCGCGCGATGCGGCCATGATCATGGCCATCGTGGCCGATGAGCTGCAAAAGCCGCTCAACGAGCTGCGGTTCATTTCGATACGCGAAATTACGCCCGATCAAGAGATCGCGCCCGACCAGGAATAACGAGCGTACGATCGAGATGCTGGTCATACGCTTAAAGGAATGGAGCACAAGTGAAATACGTTGTAACACTCAAGGATAGGACGTACGAGGTCGAGGTCGAGCACGGCGAAGCCATGATCTTGGACGAATACGAAGTCAAAGCGCCTGCGGCAGCCGCACCAGCTACCGCACCCGTTGCGGCAGCGCCGGCAGCCGCTGCCGCGCCCGTAGCTGCAGCACCGGCGGCGGGCGCGGTCGACGGCACGCCCGTCACGGCGCCTCTGCCTGGCAACGTCCTTTCCGTCAAGGTAAGCCAGGGCGCCGCCGTCAAGGAAGGCGACGTGCTGTTGCTGATCGAAGCCATGAAGATGGAAAACGAAGTCACCGCGCCATGCGACGGAACTGTCAAGCAGATTTCCGTAACGACCGGTCAGATGGTGGCCACGGGCGATACGCTCGTTATCATTTAAGGGCCGCTCATGGATAATGCACTTGGAATTTTATCGCGCTTGTGGGAAACCTCCGGGTTCTTCCTGCTCGTGTCTGACTGGCGACAGCTTCTGATGATCGTCATTGCGCTTTTCTTGCTTTATTTGGGTCTCGTGAAAAAATTCGAGCCGTTGTTGCTCGTCGGCATCGCCTTTGGCATGCTGCTCGTCAACTTGCCGGGTTCTAACATGTACCACCCGGAGCTTTGGGATGGCTATATCGCTGGCAATGTGACAATCACGGAGATATTCCACGAGGGTGGATTGTTAGACATCTTATATATAGGTGTCAAATCAGGTTTGTACCCATCGCTCATTTTCATGGGCGTCGGCGCGATGACCGACTTCGGTCCGCTCATCGCTAACCCCAAGAGCTTGCTCTTGGGCGCCGCTGCCCAGCTCGGAATCTTTGCCGCGTTCCTGATGGCGGGCCTTATTTTCCAATTCGACCCGAACGTTGCTGCCTCTATCGGCATCATCGGCGGCGCCGACGGCCCGACGGCTATTTGGCTGACGTCCAAGCTTGCGCCCGAGTATCTGGCGCCGATCGCGATTGCCGCGTACTCGTATATGGCGCTGATTCCGCTCATCCAGCCGCCGGTCATGCGTCTGCTCACGACTGAGGAAGAGCGCAAGATCAAGATGGACCAGCTGCGCCCGGTTTCGAAGAAGGAAAAGATCATCTTCCCGATTGTCGTCACCGTCTTCGTCTGCTTGCTGCTCCCATCGGTCGCGCCGTTGCTCGGCTGCCTGATGCTCGGCAATCTGTTTAAGGAATCCGGTCTCACCGACCGTCTGTCCGACACCGCGCAGAACGCGCTCATGAACATCGTGACGATCTTCCTGTCGATTTCGGTCGGCGGCACGGCGCTGTACGACCGCTTCCTCACGCCGCAGACGATTTTCATCATCGTGCTCGGCCTGATCGCATTCGAGTTCGCCACGATGGGCGGCCTGCTGCTCGGCAAGCTCATGTGCAAGATTACAGGCGGAAAAATCAACCCGCTCATCGGTTCGGCAGGTGTTTCGGCCGTGCCCATGGCTGCGCGCGTTGCGCAGAAGGAAGGCCAGCGCGCCAATCCGTCGAACTTCCTGCTCATGCATGCTATGGGTCCGAATGTGGCCGGCGTTATCGGCTCGGCTGTCGCAGCTGGCTTCCTGCTCGCCGTCTTCGGAGGTTAAGGTTAGCAAAATGAACCGCGGCGTGGGTCGCGAAGCGAGCCGCAGGCTGTTCCTGCGGCTCGCCCTTTTTGGAGGCACAATTCGTTCGTATATGCCGTTGCTGTGCGTAATGCACATTTCCACAGAGGCAAAACCCGTCCTAGTGTGTTTCTGCCGAGGATTGGCCGTATAATTCACCGTGGCAAAAGCACCAAGAGAAAGCAAGCACTATGGTCGATTTCAATGAGTTGTTGGCAGAAGGCGACGACATACAGTCGTTCGAGGATTACCTGAATCGCTATGCCGATCGGGTTGGAGATGCTATCAACTCGTTTATCCCGCACGGCACGCATCCTGATATGGATCGCTATCTGTATGCGCCGTTGCTGCAGTTCAGCCGCAATGGAGGAAAACGCCACCGTCCGCTTATTTGCTTTGCGGCGTGCATGGCGGTTGGAGGCGACGCGGCGCGGGCGCTCAGCGCGGCGGCGGCGATCGAGCATTTCCATACGGCTGCGCTCATCCACGACGACATTGCCGACGAGGCTGAATTGCGTCGCGGCGAGAGGTGCCTTTACCTTACAGAAGGGCTTGGCCTCGCTATCAACATGGGCGATTTGGGTCTTCAACTTGTAAACGGTACAGTTGCCAAGGACGCTAACCTCGATGACCATACGAAGGTGCGCGTGCTCACGGAGCTTATCGAGATGACGAAACGTACCATTGAAGGCCAGGCGCTCGACATCGGCTGGGCGCGCGATAGGCGCTACGACATTTCGCCGGAAGATTACCTGGTCATGGCCACGTGCAAGACCGCGCACTACTCGGGGGCGGTGCCGCTTGCCATCGGCGCCATCATTGGCGGTGGAACTGAGACGCAGATTGAGGGCTTGCGCAACTACGGTTTGGACACGGGCCTCGCTTTCCAAATCCAGGACGATCTGCTCAACCTCGTGGGGAGGGCTGAGTCTACGAAGAAAGGTTTTCGCGACGACATCACCGAGGGGAAGCGTACCCTCGTCGTCGTGCATGCGCTGCAGAATCTAGGCGATGCCGACCACGCGCGGCTGGTCGAGCTGCTTTCGTCCCATACGAAAGAGCCTGCCGACCTGCAAGAGGCTGTCGACATTATGCAGAAATCGGGCAGTATCGAATACGCGCGCAATTACGCCGAAAACCTCACGTCCATCGCCAAGAACCGCCTCGTCGACATGATCGAGCCATCGCGAGCGCGTGACCTGCTGATTTCGATGGCCGATTGGTTCGTGAGCCGCTTGAAGTAGGCATGACATAAAGTCGCGCATGACATAAAGTCGGGTTTTTTGTCATCAAGTAAAAAGGTCATGGTTTAGGGCGCCGTTTGCGCTTCTGCTCGATGGTTGGTTAGGGGGCGTGGGGTGGTGCTCGGCGCGCAGTTTGATTGCCAGTGCAAAAGTTGACCGTTTAGCTTGATGACAAAAAACCCGACTTTATGTCATGCTCTTGTCATACAATGGACGCATGAACCTCGTCGAAATCACAACCATCCAGGACGTACGGCTTGATGCGTACGCGCGGCTGACTGATTTGCAGCTCCGTAGTCGCATCGAGCCAGAAAACGCCCTGTTCATTGCCGAATCTGCAGAAGTCATCGAGCGTGCGCTCGATGGCGGCATGCAACCGATTTCGATGCTCACATCTTGGAAATTTTTGCCTTCGCTCGAAGTGGTTCTCCAAAAGCTCGAGGTCGCTGCGCCTGATGCGCCCGTGTTTGTGGCGGCTGACGAGGAGCTGAAGACGCTCACAGGGTTCGAGCTCACACGCGGTGCGCTTGCCGCGTTTCGCCGTCCCCCTGAGCGGACTGCTGCTGAGGTCATACGCGATGCGCGTCTGGTTGCGGTGCTCGAAGATATCCGCAATCACACGAACGTCGGGGCTATCTTTCGTTCGGCAGCGGCAATCGGGGCCGATGCGGTTCTCGTTTCGCCGGCGTGCTACGATCCGCTGTACCGCCGCGCCGTCCGCGTGTCGATGGGAACGGTGTTTCAGGTACCGTGGGCTCGTATAGGCACGAATCCGCACGACTGGTCAAGCGACGGAATTCCGCTTATGCACGAGCTGGGCTTTGCGGTTGCGGCGATGGCGCTTTCTGACGAGTCTATTCCGATTGACGATCCGCAGCTCAAGGCGTGCGAAAGGATAGCGCTCGTCTTTGGCTCCGAAGGCCCGGGGCTTTCGCCGCCAACAATTGAGCGATGCGACTACACGGTTCGCATCCCCATGCAGCACGGAGTCGACTCCCTCAACGTCGCCGCGAGCAGCGCCGTTGCCTTCTGGGAGTTGCGCCGCTAACAGGGATGGGAGGTCTCTGTGTTGCGAATAATGACCAAAACGCTTAATGACAAAAAACCCGACTTTATGTCATATGAAAGGAACGCGCAAATGACCCAAGACATGTTCCATGAAGATGTTTGCGAGCATCCAGCTTTCGACAAGTTCGTCGCGACCGTCGCGAAGCTGCGTTCGCCCGAAGGGGGTTGCTCGTGGAATCGCGCGCAGACGCATGAATCGCTCGCTGACTACCTGGTCGAAGAGGCTTACGAAACGTACGATGCGATCGAGTTGGGTGATGCCGATCATCTGCGCGAGGAGCTCGGGGACGTGTTGCTGCAGGTCGTGCTCCAGAGTCAGGTCGCCGCGGACGCGGGCGAGTTCACGATTGACGATGTGTGCGCCGGCATCGACGCGAAGATGATCCGCCGCCATCCGCATGTGTTTGCGGGGGTGAAAGCCACGAACGCCAACGAGGTTGCCGAGCTCTGGGAACAGGTAAAGCTTGCAGAAAAGACCGCAGCCGCTTCGAGCGCGGCTGATTCTGACGTGCGCAAGGGCCTGCTCGATTCGGTGCCCAGGCATTTTCCCGCCCTGCTTGAGGCCCAGAAGATTTCGCGTTCGGCGGTAGCCGCGGGTTTCGAGTGGGAAACGCTCGATGATGTGTGGGAAAAGGTTGCCGAGGAGCGCGCCGAACTCGAGGCTGCTTACACTGCGGCCCCAAAGACGCCTGATGGCAAGGTGCTCATGCCCGATACGGGAGACTCCGATCCGCTCGTTCACGCCGCCGAGCTGGAGTTTGGCGACTTGCTCTTTGCGCTCGTCAACGTTGCGCGCAAGATGGGTATTGATGCCGAGAGCGCGCTTCGGGCTTCGAATGCGAAGTTTCGAAAGCGGTTTGCGCAGATGGAAAAGGGGGCATGGGCGCAAGGCCGTACAGTCGAAGACCTTTCGCTCGATGAGATGGAAGCCCTCTGGCAACAAGCCAAGCTTGCCGAGTAAGCACGAGCCGCGCTGGCGAACGGTTCGTGCTCCCGATGAGTCGCGCCCCAGGGGCAAAA
>CADBQL010000015.1 GCA_902796815.1 uncultured Coriobacteriaceae bacterium
CAGCATCCTTAGCTATACATGCTTTGATGATATGTGAGCATATGATTCGGTCATAGGAAAATTGATGTTTATGCCACATTGTGATTTAATCTGTCCCATTTTTTCCAAGGGAAAAGAACGAGCCGCAGGAAGCTCCTACGGCTCGTTTACAGCTGCTAGTTTTTGAGTTGCAGGGTCGACCTGCGACTCATTTACTTGACGACGAGAACGGGCAAATCGGTACCGCGCAACACGGCCGTGCTGACGCTGCCGAGAGCGGCACGAATGCCGCTCACGCCACGGCGGCCCATGATGATGCAATCGATGTCGTTCTCGTTCGCGTAATTGCAGATGATGTCGCGCGGATTCCCCCGCTTGACCACAATCTTGATATCGATGTTCTCGGGCAAGCTCTCGAAGTACTTTGAAACCTGCTCCTGCATATGCTCCTTGCTGGCCGAAATGTAGTTCTCGGCAAGCGACTCGACCTGCTTTTCGTCAATGCTGCCCAAACCGGCCATGCGCGCTGCAACCTCAAACGACGAATAATCGAAATCGGTCATGGCCGCTACCTGGAGCACGGTGATGTCAGCGGACTCTTGGCCGTTCTTCGTGCCCAACTCGATTGCCGTCGAGAGGGCGCGACGCGCGGAATCGGAACCATCGAACGGAACGAGAATGTTGGTGTACATGCGAGGCCTCCTATCGGTTTAAAGACAGAACTACGATTGCATTTTGCTATAAGAAGAATATAACCGTATCCACGATGAATATCGGTATCAATATCGCAACCGACCAACCCATGTAGGCGAAGAAGCTCGGCATCTTGATACCAGCACTCTCGGCGATGTTCTTGACCATGAAGTTCGGAGCATTGCCGATATAAGTCACAGCGCCCATGAACACGGCGCCAGCCGAGATGGCGAGCAGCAACTGCTGAGCGACGTTTCCGACCGTCGTGGCGACCGCAGTCGGATCAGTCGAGCCGATAGCACCTGCAGCCGTCAGGAACACGACGTACGTAGGTGAGTTATCGAGGAAAGATGACAGCGCGCCAGTGGCCCAGAAGAACTTGAGCGGCGTGTCGATTCCGATGGAACCGCCATACGCGCGCAACAGAGCGAGCGCTGGAATCATCGTGATGAAAATACCGATGAACAGCTTCGCAACTTCGGCAATCGGGCCCCATTCGAAGTTGTTCGATTTGCGAACCGCCTTCGGCGTCGTGACCCACGAGAGGGCCAGTGCGATGAGGATGAGGGCAATCTGAACAACGTAGTCAACGCCGACGTGCACGCCGAAGATCTCGGTGCCGAACGTCTTACCCGTAGCCGGGTCGATGAACATCTCCATCTGAGGAATAGAGCCGTTCAAAATAACGGCGATGATGATAAGCGCCAGGAAGATGAAATTTTGTCCGCCTTCGATGCCGATGGGCGTGCGTTCATCGGCCGCATCCATGAGCTCGAGCGCTTCTTTGCCCTCGGCGCCTTCGCGCGTGACGAAACGACGGTCGAGCACGACGAAGATGACCATTATCAGAACCATGTTCAGGATGAGCAGCGGCCAGATATGCATAAGCGTCCAGAAAAACGGAACGCCGCGCAAATAGCCTAGGAACAGGGGCGGATCGCCAAGCGGCGTCAAGCAACCACCCATGTTGGCGACGGTGAAGATGAAGAAAATCACGATATGCGCCTTGTGCCTACGCCATTGGTTGGCGCGCAGCACCGGGCGAATCAGCAACATGGCAGCGCCGGTCGTTCCGACCCAGCTCGCCAAAAACGAGCCGATGAGCAGCAGAATCACGTTATTGCGCGTCGTGCCGACGATCGTGCCCTTGACATGAATGCCGCCCGCGACCACGAATAAGCCCAAGAGCAGCACGATGAAGGGTATGTAGTCGCCGACAATCGTCTCGGACAGCTGCTCGGCAGTAATCTCGGGACCGAAACCGATGATGAACGGAACGAGGAAAACCACGGCCCAAAACGCGGCCACATGCAGCTCGTGAGATTCCCACCATTCCCCTTTCACGAGAGGAAAGATGGCAATGGACAAAAGCATGCCAACGAACGGAATGATACTCCAGATGGGAAGTAACTGACCGAGCTCCATAAGCAACACCTACCCGAATCGCGTGACATATTAAATTAACTAATCATGATTATGTAAAACAATAGTAAAGTAATTGATGCTAATTCGTCAATAAGAAACACTTCATTTTGTAGTCTAGCGTCGGCGGTTGGCGTCAAATACAACGTAAAACAACTTGAACAGTTGAAAACACCCTATGATTTGCACAAATATTTCCTAGCTTTTTATAATTGTATCTGGTTGAGAAAAAGTGCCTCGACTCACTCGATACCCGAGGTAGAGGGCAAAATGCTCTTCCCCACCAACAGCGGTAACCAATGCACTGCGGCAGGCAACCTTTGACCGAAAAAAATTTATCGCGATTACAATTTATAATAGTATGACATCATGGTTAGAAAAGCTCTTCTATCACTCGGTAGCGGGGCACCATGTGTCGGACATACGCGCGGGCACAAGGGGGACAGCCTGCGCGCCTAGACGAGAGGAGGATTCATGGGCGAGCTTTCCGTGGCTCCAAAGTCGGCGTACGATGCGCGTATCGCTGGCGTGCTGGAGCCGTTCATGCGCAGGGTGGAGGCAATGCCACCAGGCATCTGCCCCATCGCAGTGCAGCTGAGCCTACTCGAGGCAAGCGCTGCACAAACCTGCGGCAAGTGCGTGCCGTGCCGTGACGGCCTGCCGCAGCTAGCCGCTATGATGAAACGCGTTCTGGACTGCGAGGCCGACGAAGCCACGCTTGACGAAATGCGCACGTTGGCCGCGCTCATCCGAGACACAAGCGATTGCGCGATTGGCTATGAAGCCGGCAAGCTTGTGTGCGAGGGGCTCGAGCTTTTCGCTGACGAGTACGCGAGCCATATCGATTCGGGCGCCTGCGCAGAAGGCGTCAGCCAGACCATTCCATGCGAGTCCTACTGCCCGGCCCATGTAAACGTGCCGGCCTACATCGCGCTCGTGCAAGAAGGCGACTGCGCTGGAGCCGTACAGATGATCCGCAAGGACAACCCGTTCCCAACGGCTTGCGCACTCATCTGCGAGCATCCATGCGAGAAACGCTGCCGCCGCATGCTCATTGACGCGCCGCTCAACATCCGCGGCGTAAAGAAGTACGCTGTGGACAACGCGCCAGCCGACACGGTTCCCGTGCCTGAGCGCCTGCCGGACTCCGGTCGCAAAATTGCGATCATCGGCGGCGGCCCATCGGGCATGACTTGCGCATATTTCTCGGCACTTATGGGCCATTCGGTCACGGTGTTCGAGGGGCGCAAGGCGCTCGGCGGCATGATGCGCTACGGCATCCCCGCCTACCGCTTCCCGCGCCATCGCATCGACGAGGATGTGCGCGCCATC
>CADBQL010000016.1 GCA_902796815.1 uncultured Coriobacteriaceae bacterium
AAATTACCGGAGGAAGTGGTGCCGACATCGAGGTGCCCGTCGCCGCGCCCGATGAAGAGGCCGATGGCGACGCAGGCGATGGGGCCAGCGGTGCCGACAGTGCAGAAAGTGCCGACAGCGGCACGGACGGGCAATAATGGGTTTTATCTACCGATGAGTCTTGCCCCCGGGAATGAGTCTTGCCCCCGGGGCAAGACTCATTTTGTAGAAACGGTTGAGTTTTCCCCAATCAAGCGTGCAGCGGCTATCATAGTAAAGCTGCAAAAAACGCAGTGCGAACTGTAAGCAGTTCCGCTACCGAAGACAGCTGGCACCCGTGCGCAAGCGCGAGTTTAAATGCGAAAGCGGCCCGCCGAGGTGGTTGCATCATATGAGCATATGCGACCCCTGCTGTCTTTGGACGGCAGGGGTCGTTTCTTTCCGACTCGATCCCGCCCCAGGTGCGGAACTTGAGTAAGGAAAGAAAGGAGGTGCATCAGAAAATGCCCAATGCTCGTAATCTCGAAATGATGGAGAACATCAAGGCCGACCTCGAAGGCGTCGGTGCCGTGTGGGTTGTTGACGCATGCGGTCTGACCGTCAAGGAGACCGAGGCTCTCCGTCGCGCGATCCGCGAAGCTGGCGCTTACATGAAAGTGTACAAGAACACCGTCATGAAGAAGGCGCTCGCTGAGCTCGACCTGGTCAACATGGACGCGATTCTCGATGGCCCGTCCGCGTTCGTATTCGCGCATGGTGACGTGGCTGCTGCCGCCAAGGCCGTAACCGAGTACGCCAAGGAGAACAAGAAGCTGGAAGTGAAGGGCGGCATGATGGAAGGTTCTTTCGTCAGTGCCGGAGAAGTCGAGGCTATCGCCTCCCTGCCTTCCAAGGAGGTCCTGCTGGCCCAGATCGCTGGCGCGATTTCCGGCGTTGCGCGTGGCCTGGCCGTCTGCATCAACGGCGTGCCGAGTGGTCTTGCGCGTGCAATCCAGCAGATTGCCGACCAGAAAGCTGCCTAACCGATTGCTGGCCCGAGGTGGGCTGGCGATCGGTTGCTTTCGCAGCCTAGCCGCTGCGTAAGCACAAACCAAAGGAGAAGTTGGCCGCAAGGCCACATGCGGGCAAACCGCTCGCACACGACAATTGCGGGTCAGCGAAGCAAATGCCTTCGCGACGCCGCCAGAAAAGAAAGGATGCCAAAAATGGCTGCCACCAAAGAAGAAATCATTGAGGCCCTCAAGGAGATGACCCTGCTCGAGGCTTCCGAGCTCGTTAAGATGATCGAGGAAGAGTTCGGCGTTTCCGCCGCTGCTCCGGCTGCCGTCGCTGTTGCCGCTCCTGGCGCTGCTGCTGCTGAGGAAGAGGAGAAGACCGAGTTTGACGTCATCCTCGAGGGCTTTGGCGACAACAAGATCGCCGTCATCAAGGTCGTCCGCGAGATCACCGGCCTGGGCCTGAAGGAAGCCAAGGAAGCTGTCGAGAGCGCTCCGAAGGCCATCCAGGAGGGCGTCGCCAAGGACAAGGCCGAGGAAATCAAGGCCAAGATCGAAGAGGCTGGCGGAGCTGTCACCATCAAGTAACAGGCTTTTTTCAAATGCCTCAAAGGGAGTGCTTCGGCGCTCCCTTTTCGTTTATAGTGGTGCGGTATCGATGTTGTTTGATTAAGGTTTCGAGAGTGAGGGGCTATCGCCTACTCCCGGAAGAGTTAGTCGAGGTCGCATGCGAAAATGTAGGCCATCGCCTTCATGAGCCTTAGGTTTACGGCGTTGGGTATGGTATAGTGAAGGGAGCCGCAATGCAGATTCAATATTATCGCGCAGCCTGGAACGACTTGAAGAGCTCGCCGAATTGGTTTGGCAAGCTTTGCCTGCTCGCGCTCGTGGGATGGATTCCGATTTTCGGGCAAATCGTCATATTCGGATACCTGTATGGCTGGGCGCGCGAGATGGCATGGGGCGTGCACGAGCCGCTACCTGCAAAAATCTTCGGCAATGAGGACGGAAAGCTGTATCGGCGTGGATGGTACATTTTTGTTCTGGTGTTCGTCTTGAGCCTCGTGCCCTCCATCGTTATGGGGATTGGCAGCAGCATGCAGCAAACGGTGTATCTGAACGGCATCGCGGATGGCGACGGCACCGGGCTTGGCGTATCGGCTGGCTTTGGAGGCTTGCTATATTTTGTCGGCATAGCGCTCAGCCTGCTCATTTCGATATTCGGGTGGATTGGCTACATGCGCATTGCGGTGTACGATCGGCTTTCTTCGGGCTTCCAATTCGGCAAGATATGGAAAATGCTACGCCATGACACGAACGGTATACTGCGTATCTTTGGGATGTACCTTCTTGTCAACCTCATCGTAGGCCTTGTGTTGTCGATCGTGATCGTGGCGCTGCTCATCCTTGTGATTTTCGCCGGTGTTGGCGGGTTGGCCAGCGCAGGCTATACGGCGGGGTCGTTTGAGAGCATGACCGATGCGCAGGCTACGCAGGTGCTGCTGTTGTTATTCTCTTCAGTCGGGGTTGTAGGCATTATCAGTCTTGCGATTGGCGCTTTTGCCTGTTCACTCGCAAGCGTATACGTCGAGGCGCTCGTTGCGCGCGCTATGGGTTACTGGACGATGCAGTTTGACGTTCCTCATTGGCGCGGGCAAGACGATCCGATGCCGTTCGAACTTCAGCAAATGCCACCGTCTGCATAAATTGCCAGATGCCGCTCTGCAATGCCTTGCCGGCGGCGTTGACTGTAACGCATGTTTGAGACAAAAAGGGAGTCTCCCCAAACGTCTGGGGAGACTCCCTTTTTGCCTCATGTTTTGGGGCGGACTTTTTGAAAACTAGGCAGTAAGGGCTTCTTGACGCTCTCCCGCGCGCTTATTCGCAGATATGGGTCATTCCCTGGGCGATCATCGTGTACACGTGGTCGTCGGCGAGGGAGTAGAGCACGTTTTTTCCATCGCGCTGAAACTTGACCAGGCGCGATGTCTTGAGAATCCGAAGCTGGTGCGAAACGGCGCTCTGCGAGGCTCCGATGGTGTCCGCGATATCAGCTACACATCGCTCGCCGTGCATGAGCGAATACAGGATCTTGATGCGGGTCGTATCCGAAAACACCTTGAATAAATCTGCCAGGTCGTACAGTATTTCTTCATCGGGCATGCCTTCGTCGGCAAGGGCGCAAGCTCCGTCGTGGCTGTGGTCATGGACGTGCCCGGTTTCGTGGTCATGTGCGTTTGTCATCGGTCTCTCCCGCGCTACTCAATCAGTTGACAAGGAAACAAGGAATCATGATACCCCAACGATTCGTATCTTCGGGGCGATGAGTCGTGCCCCTGGGGCAAAACTCATTAATGGGTCACGTTGCAAGGGCGTGGTCCGTCCCAAAATCAAGCAGGTATTGCGAAAATCGCGATGAGCATTAAGCAGTGGCGAGCGAACAGAGTTCCCTGACGCTTTCAATTTGCCGCATAAGGGATTGTTCTCGGTATATCGAATGCTTCTTCTTCACCGTGCGCTCCAATAGGAGTAAGATTAGGTGAACAAAATGTAAGAAGGAGCAAACTATTGGGCGAAGCGTTTCTGGACATTAAGGACCTGCGAAAGCATTATGGAGAAGGTGAAGCTAAGGTCGAAGTACTGCGCGGAATTACGCTCGGCGTGAATGCCGGCGAAGTGTGTGTGCTGCTCGGCCCGTCAGGGTCGGGTAAATCGACGTTTTTGAATCTTGTTGGTGGTCTCGAGCCGGCTGACGGGGGTACCATCCGCGTGGGCCAGACGGAACTTACGGGCCTGCGCGACCGTGATCTGGTGGAATACCGCCGTCGTGAGCTGGGCTTTGTTTTCCAATTCTACAACCTGGTGCCCGACTTGACGGTGACCGAAAACATTGAAGTGTGCCAGTACCTTTCGCATGATCCGCTGCCGATGGACGACCTTTTGCATTCGCTCGGGCTGTGGGACCATCGGCGGAAGTTTCCCCACGAAATCTCGGGCGGTCAACAGCAGCGTTGCGCCATCGGTCGCGCGCTCGTCAAGAACCCGAGCTTGCTTCTGTGCGACGAGCCGACCGGTGCGCTCGATTACAAGACATCCAAGGAGATCCTCGAGCTGATGGAGCAGGTAAACCGCCAGTATTGCTGCACGATCGTCATCGTGACTCACAACGATGCCATCAAACATATGGCGCATCGTATCCTGCGATTGCGTGATGGCGAGCTCGTCGGCGACGAGGTCAATGCGCATGTTCTTCCCGCCCGCGAGCTGGTGTGGTGACACAATGTCGGGCTTTTTGTCATTTACCAAAATAGTAGTAATTAGTAAGTGAGTTCCAACGCGCTTTCTTCAAGAGCCTGCGGGAGTTTAACTGGGTTCTAAAAAATGATAAAAACAGTAAAAAATAAAAAGCCCGGCTTCGTTTTGCGTAAGCGTCTTCCGCGTGAACTGCGCAACAACCTGGGAAAATACCTCGGTATGTTTTTGCTGCTGACGGTTGCGATTGCGTTTACGTCGGGATTTCTGGTGGCTGCGTCGTCTATCGA
>CADBQL010000017.1 GCA_902796815.1 uncultured Coriobacteriaceae bacterium
CGTGCTCGCGAGTGTCATAAAGCTCGCTGTTCTTGATGTGGCAAACCTCGATTCGATGGCGCGTGTTGTCGCCTTTATCATCGGAGGCCTGATCTGCTTCGCCATCAGCGCACTCTACAATTTCGCCCGCAAGCGTCTCGAATAAACGCTTTGTGGGCGAAGTAGACGCAAACTCCTTGTTCACGGAGGTCCGCACGTCCCACAAAACCCCAGATGAGAACGCGCATCGGCTTGTCCTCGTAGCTTTAGGATAGTTAAGTTTGCGTCTGCGGAATCGCCGATGTCGCGCCCTCACCTGGGGTTTTGCTTCGGAATCCCGATGGCATGGTTAACTGCAGCGCATATTGATGTTCGCCTTACTTGCAGGCAGCCCTCTTCGCTTACTTTTGATCGTTAACGGCCTTTTGCACGGCTTTGGCTTTCGAAGACATCGAGCCAAGTTGGGATTCGTATTCTTCCATCCTTTTGGCAAACGCATCTGCAGCGGCATCATCGCCTGTCGCGCGATATGCATGTTCAAGGACCGCTTGTTCGTAGTAGAACGCAAGCGCGCGGCATTCGGACACCTCGGAGCTGTAGTCGGCCTCTTTGTCCATATCTTGCACGGCCATTTCGTACAGCTGGCCGAATCGGCCGTGCTCTGCGGCATAAAGGTAATTGCGCGAATCGTAATCGACCGAATAACCCTGTGCTGCGTCTCTGATCTGGAGTCCAGCCGATAAGAACAAGATGACCACGATTACCGCGACGATTGCCGTGATTATTTTCAAAGGAGAACGGCTGCTCTTCTTGGCTTGCGTCATGACGAGATACCTTCTTCGATTATTTTGGCCAGCTTTTTGATGGAAAGGTTCGGAATGTCTTCGATGTCCTTGTCGGTAAGCCCGAAATACGCTTTGGCGATAGCGGCCGTACGGTTGCGTATGTCGTCGACGTACACGAGCTTGTCAGGAGGGAGGTATCGCTCGGTATGGTAGGTATACTGCTCTTCGAGCGTGTAGATCCGGTTGAGTTCGTTGGCAATATACTCGCAGGTATTGCTGATTTGGCCCGGCTTGAACTGGCTGCTGGACGAATCGTGGAGCGCAGCAACGTACGATAAAAGGTTGGCATAGGCGCTGGCGGCCGTCGCCAGGCCCTGATAAGGGTTTTCGAAATCAATTGAAATGTCATTTGCCCTGTAATACCCGATGAATTTCCCGTAGTCGCCTTGCTCGAGATAGGCGTCCATAACTTGATAATCCTCGGAGGCGCTGCTTTGTACGTTTCTCTCGCGTATCGAATATCCGATATCCCAGGCGCTTGCCATCAAGATGACGCCGACGACCAATGCCACGAGCAGGATCGACAGGATGACGAGCCAGCTTCCGTGGCGCTGGAGGAAAGACGCCTTCTCCATGACGCTTTCCTGTGTGCGTTGGTATTCCTGGCGGTAGCGGGCCATGTCGGATTGATGCTGGATCGCCAACGTGTTGGGCGTGTTGCAATAGGGGCAGACAACGTCTTCGATACCCATCTGCCCACCGCAATTCGGACATTTCATATTCAAATACTTCCCTAATCGATCGTCCCGAGCTGCCGCAAGCGCAGTTCGAGATCACGTTTAAGCGCGTCGTCGTCGACGTCGCCCTCATCGTCGAGCACCGCAGCGGCAAAGGCGACGACCTCGTTTTCGCTCATCTGAAGCGTATCCTCGAGGAATTCGCGCGCAAAGGCACGGTATTGAGCCGCTCGCATTTCCTCATCATCTGCGAGTTGGGCTGACGGGCGCTGCTTGTTTTTGTCGAGCTGTGCGAGCTTGATGGCCAGCGCGACCGTCCAGGTGTAATCGTCAATACCGCCTTCGCCTTTGCGGAACTCCGACTGGGCGACCTTGACGGTCTCCCAGTCGTTGTAAACCCTCAGGTACCCGATGTGCTCCCACGAATGCAGCGCATCGAAACCCGGCTCGTTCTCCAAACTCCAAGCATAAGCGCTCAGAGCGGCGTCATCGCCCGATTCGTAAAGGCGGTCAAGCTCTGAAAAGTGCTGCTCTCTAAAAGACTCCCTTGCTTGATAGCTCTGAACTTCCTGGCGTTCCTCATTCTTGTTCATGCAATTGGCGACGAAGAACAGCGCAGCCAGCATGGCAACGACGAAAACGGCGACGAGGACGATTCGCTTTGCGTTGCTCTGCACGTTGGTGCCAAAATCCCGCTCCGCTTCTTGCGCGAGCTTGTCGGTCTCGTCTTTCAGATTGGCGAGCTCGTCCATGTACGCCTTCTCGGAGCCAGCTGGATTGAGCCCGCCACAGTAAGGGCAACGCGGATCGTCGGCTGCGTGAACAGCTCCGCAATTGAAGCACTCGATCTGCCTGTCGAGTGCGTTTATGCCGTTGTCGTTTAGCATGTCATTCTCGATCGGCGTACTTTTACGAACACGCCACTAGGATACGCCAGCACCGCGAGCGTGTCATGTATGTCCTTGAGATAGCTGCTATGGAGCAAGTTATCGCGCTGCTGTTCACGGCCTTTTCGAGACCGGGTACAGCAGCGATTTACCGAGCGGCATTCTCGTTTCTGAGCTTGAGCCACTACGCGCGGGAAGCATTGTCCGGGTTCATGGTCATCGATTGGAATCGATGCGTCATGAAGTCGTTGTCGTAGTGTTCGTTGCAGAACTCCACGATGGCCGACGGGTTTTCGTAATCCATCGTATTGGCTTCGCGTTGGAACCAGCAGTCGAACGATGCCAGCGTCAAGACGCAGTCGACGACCATGAACAACGTGCAGATGGCGGTGACGACATAGCGCCAGTTCCAAGGAATCCTGTTCACGATTTTGAGCATGATGGGCAGCGCGAACTTCACCCACAAAAGCCCGAGCGCTCCCCACATGCACATGAACATGAAGTTGGTACGACCGGCTATGTTCAAAAACGTTCCTGAGTAGTCCCAGGCAACGATACCGAACGCAACTTCCATGAACCAGCTGACGAAGAACTCGAATGCTCCACCGATGATTGCGCTAATCACGAAGATGATGAGCGGATTGCGATCGTGAAAGCGATTGAGCGCGACGGTCATGAGCACGGCGCCCACGCCGTATATCGGGCTGAACGGACCGTACAAAAGGCCTGCTCTATCCTGGTAAATTCCAGGCTCCACGACGACCATGTGCCAGATAACCTCAACGATAAGTCCCAGTATGCAGCAGATGACGAACACCCAGAAGATGTTGAAGAAGTTCAGCGTGATGTAGCCCCGGCCAGTCGTGTCACGGCCGAGCGTGCCGTCTTCGGCTTCCGCTTTCCATTCGAGCTCGTGCAGGCGGCGTTGCAGTCTTCGCTCGTCGCGCAGAGCTGGGTCGGAATAGGATTCCAGCACGATCAGGATAATCATGTTCACGCCTGGAGCGATGAGCAAGCCCGATAATCCAGTGATCATAAAACCGCAGACAAGGACGAGTGCTTCGATGGCAATCATGGTTGTCGCGATGAGTGCCGCCTTATGGCGTTTGCCGAGTACGAGCCGCACGCCGAGAATGACGAACATTACGGCCAGCGCGACCGACAGGACGAGCACGATAATGCCGATTACGAGCGTGGTGGCGGTGTGAATTTCGATTCGCGAGAGGTCCAACCTGCCGAAAAATACTGCGAGGAGCGCTTGTACGAACAAGATTACCTGCAGCGCGCCTGCGATAATGCTGGCAACACCGAAAATGCGGACGAGGAGCGGGTATTCCTCGATTTCGTCGTTACGCTCATTTTGTTTGATGTCAAGCGATTTTTTTATCGCGGACATGGAGCCTTTCCTTTCGGGCGTTTGAATGTGACTGTTTTGGCAAAGCTCATTGAATTCAGTATCCTATAACAACGTTGCGTTTTCAGCAATTGCCATGTTGCAGATAGGTGCTGCTTCTTGCCCTGTACGATGCGATTTTCCGTGCTTTCACTTGGAGCTGCGGCTCAAAACGATACAATTGCAAGCATGAAAAAACAGCCATCATTAGTTAGCGGGATAGGTACGATTTAAGATATGGGCAATGTGCTGAGAATACTTCTGCGTGATTTCAAGCGCCTGCTGAAGGCGCCTGCTGCGCTTATCGTGGTAGTTGCCCTCTTGGTGCTCCCGTCCCTATACACCTGGTATAACGTCGTAGCTTTCTGGGATCCTTACAACGCTACTGGCAATTTGCGCGTTTGCGTGGTGAACGAAGACGTCGGTGCCGAAACCGATTTGACTGGTTCGCTGAACGTGGGTGAGCGAATAACGGATGAGTTGCTCACGAACGAATCGCTGAGCTGGGTTGAAGATGATTTCGACGCCGCAATGGATAAGCTCAAGGTCGGCGACGTCTATGCTGTGTACGTGATTCCCGAAGACTTTTCGGAATGCCTCGTCTCGCCGCTGTCTGGCGAGCTCAAAACGCCCCAGCTCAAATACTATGCGAACGAAAAGCTCAGCCCTGTTTCGCCGAAGATTACGGACGTGGCCGCATCGACTTTGGACCAGACCATAAACTCGATGTTCGTCGCTACAGTTAGCGATGCGGCGGTCGACGCGGTCGACGAAGCAATAGCAAAAGCCGAAACGGACATCGATGACGCGAAGTCAAAGGCGTCGGAGCGCATGGGGGCGGTCGATACCGCCTTATCAGAAGCGCGCAAGACCTTTGGTGGCATTCAGAAGGCGGCAGAGGATGCGCAAAAGAAGGTGGCGTCGGCGGACGGGGCACTCGATAGCGCCGTCGTGCTCGTCAACGATTCGCAGGCCGTCATTCAAGATGTTTCGGCTGAAGCCGATGCCGTTCAGAAAGGCCTCTCCAAACTATCGGAGAGCGCAAGCCCCAAGCTGACGAGCTTGCTTGCGAAGGCGTCGAGGCTTACCGCAAAGGCTTCCGCGGCGGCAGACGGTTTCTCCTCCTCGGCGAAGACGGCTCGCAACGACGTGGACGATGCGGTGAAGAAGGTCGAGCCAATCCTCGCCAAGCTCGGCGAGGTTTCCCAAGGCCTGAGGGAGATTGCAGATCTTCTGCCCGATGGAATACGTCTCAAGGAGCGGCTGTACGAAAGGGCGCGGGAAATCGACGACCGATGTAGCCGCATACAAGGCATTGCGAACGACGCCACGGAGTTCAGCGGGCGAATCGAGGCTGATTCGAAGACCGTGGCGGATGCGGCAAAAGATTTGAGCAGCGCCACTCAATCGGCATCGAATACCTTGGAGAAAAACGCGAGCAAGTTTATGGGCATCCTGTCCCAGGATTCGAATTCGGCATTGACACAGGTGAATACCGCGTGTGCTAACTTGTCGGCGACGGTTTCGGGGCTCGGTACCACGATTGGTCAGGCCAAGGCGGCTCTTTCGCAACTCAATAGCCTTTTGGATAATTGCAGCGGTACCGCCTCGAAGACAAGCGTCCTTCTGGAAGGCGTACAATCAGATTTCGCTGCCGCGATATCGGACGCTCGCTTGCTCGCCGAATCGAACATCATCGCCGATTTGATGAAGAACGGTACGCTGAATTCTCAGAGCATCGCCGATTTCATGGGTTCTCCTACGAAAGTCAAGAAAGAAGAGTTCTTCCAGGCCAACTCCTACGGGGCTTCGATGGCGCCGCTGTTCATGAACCTGACGTTTTGGATCGGCGCCTTCATGCTCGTGATTCTGTTCCGGCTCGAGGTTGACTCCGAAGGTGTCGTAGGACTCAAGCCGTGGCAACGCTATCTGGCGCGTTTTCTCCTGTTCTGCATGATTTCGGTGGGCCAGGCGCTCATTTGCTGCGCGGGCACGATGGCGCTCGGCGTGCAGGTGGCCAACGTCGCCGCCCTCTTCGGTGCAGCGGCCGTAGCCTCGCTTGCGTACATGAGCGTCATCTATGCGCTTTCGTCCACGTTCAGGCATGTGGGAAAAGGGCTGTGCATCGTGTTGGTGTTTGCGCAGATTCCCGGCGGTTCGGGTTTGTATCCAGTCGAAATGACGTCGAGCTTCTTCCAGGCGCTGTATCCGTTCCTGCCTTTCTCCTACGGAATCAGCGCCATGCGCGAGGCCATATGCGGTTTGTATGGCGCTAATTATGCTCATGATCTGCTTGCGCTGGGCGTGTTTTTCTCCGGCAACTTGATTGCGGGATTGCTCTTGACGCCGCTCATGTCCAACGTGGTGCGAATGACGGCCCGCCAAGTTCATGAGGGAGATTTGTACAACAGCGAAGACGTGGTGACACCCGAGCGGCCGTACCGGCTGACGCAGGTGCTGCGCGCACTCACCGAAAAGGAGGAGTATCGCCAGGAGCTTGAGAAACGCTATGCGCGCTTCTCGCGTCGCTATCCCATCTTCATCCGCGCATCCATCGTGCTTGGGGTTGGGGTGCCAGTTGTGCTGGCGTTGCTGCTCTCGCTGGATGCTGCCGAAAAAGTGCTGCTGCTTACGCTTTTCCTGCTGTGGCTCGTAGGGCTCATAGCATTTCTTGTGGTCGTGGAATCCCAGCGTTACAGTTTTGAGCGCCAGCTCGATTTGGAGCATATGAGCGATACGGGGCTGCTCAACCTGTTCTCGAATCGCGACCGTATGGCGGATGCCGGCTCGGACGCTTCTTCGAATTCCGGCTCGGACGAAGTGCCTGTCACCGATTCTGAGGACAGGACGGAGAAGGGGAGTCGAGCCCGTAGAAATCCGCGGGGCGGCTTGCGAAACGTAGGGCTCGTTGCGCGCAGAGATTGCTCAGCGCTGTTCAAAAACGTTATGA
>CADBQL010000018.1 GCA_902796815.1 uncultured Coriobacteriaceae bacterium
CCTGCTTCATCTCGATTTCGATGGGCACGTCGGTGGGCACCATCGCCGCGCTCGCGCCCATCGCCATCGGTGTTGCCGACAAGACCGGGCTTGCGGGGGCGCTCTGCCTCGGCGCCATCGTGGGAGGCGCCATGTTCGGCGACAACCTCTCGATGATCTCAGACACGACCATTGCCGCCACGCGCACGCAAGGCTGCGACATGGACGAGAAGTTCAAGGAAAACTTCAAGATCGCACTGCCAGCCGCTTTGGCGACCTTCTTCATATTCCTGGCCGTCGGTCTGGGCAGCGAATACACGCTCGATAGCAACTTGGAATACAACCTTTGGCAGGTTCTGCCCTATGTCGCTGTGCTCGTTGCGGCGTTGGCGGGCGTGAACGTCTTCGTCGTGCTCGTCGGCGGTACCGTATTGTCCATCATCGTGGGCCTCGCGCTCGGCACGATTCCTCCCGATATGGTTTTCGTAGCCATCGGTTCGGGTCTCGATGGCGGCAGTGGCGTGATGAACATGTACGATATCACGGTGATTTCCATCGTCTGTGCTGGCATCATCGGCCTCGTGCGCGACAACGGGGGCATCGCGTGGATTCTTCAGAAAGTAGGTGGCCTGGTGCGCGGCAAGCGCGGGGCGCAGTTTGGCATCGCGGCGATTTCGTCGCTCGTGGACATTTCGACTGCCAACAATACAGTCGCCATCGTAATCGCGGGGCCGATCGTTCGCCAGATTGCCGACGAGCATGGCATTTCGCCTCGGCGCACCGCATCGCTCATCGACATCTTCACGAGCGTTTGGCAGGGAATCATCCCTTATGGAGCTCAGATCCTTTACGCAAGCGCAGGCGCGGCGGCGGCTGGCATGGCCGTAGCGCCGCTCGAGATAATCCCGTTCCTGTTTTACCCCTATCTCCTGGCCATTTGCGCTTTGGGATTCATAGCTATCTGGGGCAACAAGTAAGGGAAGCCCGCGCGGCGCGGGCCGAGTGGGTTTGCGTTCCTCGTGCTATATTTTCGTAGGTTGTAGAAACGATTCTGCAAGCATCGTGCCTGTTCAACTCGGTATCGGTTCAATCGGTAGGGGGCCATCGCATCAGCCGTTTGGTACCCTTTGGCGCTTGCGTTGACGATGTGCGGAATTTAAACTGAATTAAAATCTGTGCATTATTGCGGGGAAGTCGATGGGGAATGGGTGAGGCTATGATCGATGTTTTGTCGATGGCGCTGAGCACCGAGCGGGTTTCGCCGGATGGCCGCTATGTTTACGAAATTCTGGAAAACGAAAGTGCGGAAGCGGAGAGCGAGTCGAATGGAAGTGCGATTCGCATAACGCGCTGCAAAGCTGACGATTCCATTCTGGAGGTTCCGGCGGAAATCGAGGGTCTGCCCGTTGTCGAAATCGGCGACGAGGCGTTCGCAGGACTTGCCAATCTCGAGGAGCTCACGTGTTCGCCGCAGGTGCGCTCGGTTGGCTACCGGGCGTTTTCGAAGTGCCCCCAGCTGCGCAAGATCGTGCTGCCGGATTCGTCCGACATTATCGGTCATACTTGGCTGCATGCGAGCACGCGTGTGGTCGACGTCACGTTTCCCGCTGCAGCTGAGCGGCTCGACGCCAGCTTCTTCAATACGATAGAACCAGAGCGCGTGCTTTTGGGGCGCTGCTTGCACGAGGCGGATTTCCCGCATCTGCTGTGTCAGTCCTTGAAGCGCATAGACGTGGACGAAGAGAACCCGTGGTTTTGCTCCGACGGGATTGCGCTCTATACCAAAGACGGCTCCGAGCTTGTTCGATGCCCGGTTGGGGTCGAGGTGTACGAGGTCCGGGAGGGGTGCCGCAAGATCGGCGAGGGGGCTTTCGCCTACAACGGCGTGCTGCAAGAGGTCGTGCTGCCCGACAGCATCGTCGAAATCGGGCCGCGCGCATTCGCCGGCTCGTCGCTGCGCAAGCTCGATGTTCCGTCGAGTGTCCTGACGATAGGGGAGCGGGCGTTTGCCAATGCGCGCCGATTGACTGACCTGCAGCTCGGAGACGGGGTCGAGGAGC
>CADBQL010000019.1 GCA_902796815.1 uncultured Coriobacteriaceae bacterium
ATCGGCGCTTTTCAGCGATGAGTCTCGCCCCTGGGGCGCGACTCATCCGAAAATGAGATTAGCCCCGCAGCCGCGACTCGTATCGCAACTTACTCGATCTACGATTTGCGAAAGTTGATGATGGCGCGGATGAGGCAAAACGCAGATACGGCGCCTGCGACGATCATGAGGCTGCCATCGCCGCCGCGCTGGTACAGCTGAATGACAAGCGAAGCGAAAATGATGGAGCCTGCAACCCATAGCAATGCGTTCATCTGGTTCAAGCGCTTTTCCCTCAGACGAGCCGTTGCGTTTCCGCTGGCTGCGCGTTCTGCTTCCTCGGCAAGCCTCCGATCGCGTTCCTCCCAATACGCCTGGCCTTTTTCGTCGCGTCGACTTTGGTGTTCGATGACGAAGGCGCGGTAGCAGCAAAGAAGCGCCTCCGCAGTGTCTGCGAGCGTGTTGCCTGGTTGTTTGATGTCGTAATATGCGCACATATCGAAAAGCGATGTCGTCGGCGCAGGCTCGCCTGGGTAGTCTTGGGCGCAGTGGGCTTCGCGAAACTCGTCGCTCATGTCAAAGCTGCGATGTGCGGGCAGCGATATCCAACTTGCCTCGATGAGCGTCTGGGCGAAAGCGGTGTGCTCGCATACCACGATAGACGCCTTGTCTACGATTTCGATGATTTCATCTTCGAATTGATAGAGCTCAGGTTCGTCGCAGACATCGTCAGGCGCAATTCCTCCCGATGCATCGGAAGGAGCCCATTGCTCGACATTTTGGGGGTTTACCCGTTTGCGGAAGAGCTCGCGTCCACCAAAATCGCTAATGAAAAGCTCGACGATTTCGTCTCCCGCTAACGAAAAACCAGTTGTGTGCATTGTGATCACGCAGCCGTTTTCTAGCGGAAGCGCCGCTAACTCGAGCAAACGCTCGTCTCCCTGCTCGCGATATTCGTAGAGCATTGCGCCCCTCTCCATCTCGAATGAGTTCTGCCCTCGGGATAAGAATGAGTTTTGCCCCTGGGGCAAAACTCATTTTACTACGGCAGATGGCGGTAAAGTGCTATCATAGAGAAGTTACGCGCCCCCATAGCTCAGTTGTATAGAGCAGCTGCCTTCTAAGCAGCGGGTCGTAGGTTAGAGTCCTACTGGGGGCGCCAGCCGACGATTGACGAACCACCATTGCGGCGGTTCGTTTTGTTATTGAGCTGGAAACAAGACCAAATGCGCCTGTGCAAAAATGGGTTCAGGTGTTGCGGACGACGAAACGGAGGATGTTATGGGAAGCCTGAAAGGCCGCGATTTTTTGAAGCTGCTCGATTTCTCGAGCGATGAGATCCGCCATCTGCTAGATCTGTCTCACCAGCTCAAGGCTATGAAACACAACGGAGTGCCCCATAAGTTCCTTGAGGGGAAAAACATCGTGCTCCTGTTCGAAAAAACCTCGACGCGCACGCGCTGCTCGTTTGAGGTGGCAGGCTACGATTTGGGCATGGGCGTGACGTTTTTGGATCCGGGCAGCTCGCAGGTCTCCAAGAAAGAATCCATCGCCGACACGGCGCGTGTGCTTTCGCGTTTCTACGACGGTATCGAGTATCGCGGGTTTGGGCAAGATATTGTCGAGGAGCTGGCGCATTATGCCGATTGTCCGGTCTGGAATGGCCTTACCAACGAATGGCATCCGACGCAGATGATCGCTGACATCATGACGATGCAGGAAGCCTTCGGGCAAGATTTGAGTGGCCGTACGCTCGTGTTCATGGGCGATGCGCGCAATAACGTGGCCAATTCGCTCATGGTTGTATGCGCCAAGCTCGGCGTTAACTTTGTTGCGTGTGGTCCGGCGGAAAATCAGCCTGAGGGTTGGCTTGTGGAAACATGCACCGCCATCGCTGAGCAAAACGGCTCGACAGTGCTGGTGACAGACGATGTCGAGAAAGGGTGCGCTGGTGCCGACGCCATCTATACCGACGTTTGGGTCTCGATGGGCGAGCCTGATGAGGTTTGGGAACAGCGCATCAAATCGCTTTCGCCGTATCAGGTGAATACCCATGTAATGCAGCTCGCATCGCCCGATGCCATTTTCCTGCACTGCCTGCCTTCGTTCCATGATACGAAGACTACGATAGGCGCAAAGATCGCAGAGCGCTTCGGGCTGCCCGAAATGGAAGTGACCGATGAGGTGTTTGAATCGGCCCAATCGCGCGTGTTCGACGAAGCTGAGAATCGCATGCATGCAATCAAGGCGATTATGTATGCGACGCTTTTGGACGAACCGTTGAACTAAAATAGCTCCTGACTGTTTTTGCCTGGAGGAGGAAGCGCATGTCCCCAAACGATGAGTATTGGAATCATCAGCAACCGATTGCTCAGCCCCAGATGCAGCAAGGACCAACACAGCAGCCGCTGCCGCAGGATGAGTTATCCGGGCAGGTGGGCGCTTCTTCGCGGGTTCGCATGTCTAATCAGGCGCAATCGGGCCTGTCGGCACAGCCTATTGAAGAGGATCGGGAGCAATCGGGGGCGGCAAAGCCACAGCCGCAGGTTGTGCAGTCGGTCCAGGCACAGCGGCCAGTTGAATTTAGACCCCAGTATACTAATCAATTCGAGATGGGGGGCTCCGCCCAATTGTTTGAGCCCAATCAAGCCCAGCAGCAATCGCAAGTAGCGCACCTGATGCAGGCTTCGCAATTTGAGCCGGAACAGCAGCAGGCGCAAGCGCAGCCGGCTGCGCAATTCGTCGGCGATTGGAACGCCCCCGCACAAGCGCAGTCTCAACCAGCTGCGCAATTCGCAGGCGAATGGCATGCCCCCGCGGCGCCGCAGGCGCAAGCTGCAGGATATGCCACGCAAACATCGCAGCAAGCCACGGCTGCGGCGCAGAAAAAAAGCCGCGGTTGGATTGTCGCTATCGTCATCACTTTGAGCGTGCTTGCATTCCTGTGCTTTTCGGTCTATTCGTGTACGAACACACTATCGGGCTTGTCTACGATCAACACGTCGGGCGATTATGGGTTGGACGGCGTTGATGGCGATGTGGTTGCTGTCATCGATCTCGACGGTACCATCCAGTACGATGGCACGGCCTGCAGTCCCGAGGGACTCAAGGAGTTGCTCGACCGCGCCCAGGAAAACAATCATGTCAAGGCTCTCGTGCTGCGCGTGAATTCTGGCGGCGGCACGGCGACTGCCGGCGAGGAGATGGCCGAGTATCTGAGGCAATTCGACAAGCCCGTCGTCGTTTCAAGCGCGTCTATCAATGCATCGGCTGCCTACGAGATTTCATCACAAGCCGATTATATTTATGTTGCCAAATCGACCGAGATTGGAGCCATCGGCACAGTCATGCAGGTGACCGATTTGTCGGGTTTGTTCGAGAAGCTCGGCATCAAGATGGAAACCATTGCATCAGCGGAAAGCAAGGACTCGTCTTATGGCTACCGCTCGCTGACGGAAGAGGAGCGCGCATACTACCAGGATATGATTACGCAGATCAACGACATGTTCATCGAAAACGTGGCGACAGGGCGCAAGATGAAGGAAGCGGATGTGCGCAAGCTTGCGACAGGACTCGTTTTCACGGGTGCTACAGCCGTCGAAAACGGTCTTGCCGATGGGATAGGGACGCGTGAGGATGCGGTGAAGAAGGCCGCTGAGCTTGCGGGAATTACGGAATACACGACCGCGAATCTCACGTTGACGTCATACGATTTGGGAAACCTCGCCTACCTGCTCGGCGAAGATCGCTCGTCAGCTTCGGATCTGCTGAAGCTGCTCGAGCAGGCTGATGAGGCGAAGCTGCGCCAGTAAGCTACGAGAGGGCGAATGAGCCAAGTCCTGTAGCTCGGCACATCGATTACGAGCCCGCCCGACTAATGAGTTATGCTCCCGAGGCGTGACTCATCGCACAGAACCAACAAGAGGGGATAAGAAGCATGACGAAAAAGACCACAGCATTCGAGCGTCAGAAATGGCCGGCGCGCGCCGTCGTTACGGCGGGCATGCCGTATGGCAACAAGCCGCTGCACTTTGGGCACATTGCCGGCGTATTTGTTCCCGCTGATTGCTATGCCCGCTTTCTGCGCGATCGCATCGGCGAAGAGAATGTTCGCTTTATCAGCGGAACCGACTGCTTCGGATCTCCGATTGACGAAGGGTATCG
Organism: uncultured Coriobacteriaceae bacterium; assembly: GCA_902796815.1. Lineage (GTDB taxonomy): Bacteria > Actinomycetota > Coriobacteriia > Coriobacteriales > Eggerthellaceae > UBA9715. The sequence continues at coordinate 4,144 of CADBQL010000019.1, forward strand.
CAAGCTCGTAGAAGCAGGGCAGTTCGACGGAACTATTTCGGAGTATGTGCAGCGAAACCATGATGCGCAAAAGGCCACGCTCGATGCCTACGACATCTCGCTTAGCATCTACGAGGGTTCTGGCATCGGACGCGCTGGTGAACGCCAACAAGAGGTTTCCGAAAATCTCATCCGGCGCTTACACGAGAACGGTTGGCTGCATAAGCGCTCGACGCTGCAGTTTTTCGACGCTGAAGCCGGTATCTACCTCAATGGCCGTCAGGTGACTGGTCGTTGTCCTGTTCAGGGCTGCAAGTCCGATCAGGGTTATGCCGATGAGTGCTCGCTTGGCCACAGCTATGCCCCCGAGGACCTCATCGCTCCCAAATCGACGGTAACAGGCACTGTGCCCGAGATGCGTCCAGTGGACAATTGGTATTTCGATCTTCCAGCGTTTAGGGATTTCCTCATCGAACACGTTAAGAGTTTGGAGGCGGATCCCAATATTCGTTCCATCGTGCCACAGACGTGCGCCGAGTTTTTGGGCGCGCCCATCATATATGTCAAGAATGACGAACGCGAGCTGTTCGAAGGCGTTTCGGCGCAGTTACCAGCGCATGTGGTGCGCGAGCCTGAGGCAGGCAAGGCGTCTTTCGAGGTCGAGTTCGAATCCATCGATGCGCGCGACGATGCGCGTGACGTGTTGCGCCGAGCCGGCCTGCGTTTTCGCACCGGGAAAGCGCTTGTGCCGTTCCGTATCACCGGCAATATCGAATGGGGCGTAAAAGCGCCGGTTATCGATGGGGTTGAAGGCTTGACCGTGTGGTGCTGGCCCGAAAGCCTTTGGGCACCGATTTCGTTTACGATGGCGGCTAACGACGGGCTTGGCTTGAGCGAAGACAGCTGGCGCGATTTCTGGTGTGATGAAGATGCCGAGGTTTACCAGTTCATCGGCCAAGATAATCTGTATTTCTATGGGGTCGTACAGCCGGCGCTTTGGGAAGCGCTGCGTCCAGGTGAGATTTTCTCGCACGATGCTACCGACCGTCCGTTGCGGCAGACGCGGCTCATCGCGAACTACCACGTATTGCTCGGTAACAAGAAGGCCTCCTCTTCGGGGGCTGTCAAGCCTCCTACGGCTGATGAGCTGCTTGAGCATTACACGGCCGCGCAGTTACGTGCGCATTTCCTTGCGCTTGGGCTCGATCAGAAGTCCGTCGGCTTCAAACCTAAGGCGTTTGATCCCGACGAGAGCGTGCGAAACGACACGCGCGTGGCCGATCCTGCGCTCAAGGAATCGAAGCTGCTGTCTAATGTGTTCAACCGTTTGGCGCGCAGTGTGCTCTATGAGGCAAAACGTAATTTCGATTGCAAGATTCCTATGTGCGCTCCCACGCCTGCGGTTGTTGAGCGGGCTTTGCGCACATTGGGGGATTACGATCGGATCATGAAGAAAGCGGAGCTGCATTCCATCATGTCACTTATGGACGAGTTCATTAGATTCGCGAATAAGACCTGGGCTGATGGTATTTCGGCAGCTGAAGAATCCGAGGATGCGAACGCCCGCCGCCAGGTGCTCGCCGATGCAGCGTATCTGCTGTGGATCTGTACGTTGCTCATGCATCCAGTTGTTCCAGCAGGTTGCGAAGATATCTGCGAAAAGCTCGACTTTGACCCGAAGACGTTTTTCAGCTGGGAGCACGAGTTCGCGTCGCTTGCAGAGCTGGCCATCGAGCCTGATGAGCCTGCCGTTTTGCCAGATGGCAGGCAGCATGTCGTGCAGGAACTTCCCCCTCGTTACGATTTCTTCTAACGCGTAAAAGGGTTGAGGTCAAAAGGACGATGCCCGCGTGCATGTAGCATGCGGGCATCGGTTTCCTGTGTAATTTTTTGAACTATGTGCGCACTCTCGTCAAAACGTTATGGATGTTTCTCCTCTGGAAAATGACGCATTCAACATAAGAGGAGGTGAAAGGGCATTTTTTTTTGCAAAAAGCAAACGGCGCACGTGTGCAACTTTTTTGTTCGAGCAAAATCGGTGGTAATCTTTGAGGGCACCCAAAGCAGGAATTGGAGGGATAATTCAATGAATTACTCACTCGGAAGAAGCCGCAGCGGGCAGTTCGTAGCTCTAATCGTAGCAACAATCGTAGCAAGCGCGATTCTGTTTATCGCAACTCCGGCATATGCAGTCACTGCGGCGGAAAAAGAAGCAGAAGCCCAAGAAGCTCTGAATCAGCTGTACGCTCTGCAGGACACACTCGAACAAAAATCAGCTGAGTACTACCAATCTTTGGCCGAATACCAGGATGCCGTGACATTGCGCGATGCTGCGCAAGAGCGCATCGATGCGATTTCCGGCGAAATCACAGAGATTCAGGGCAGGTTGGGATCGCGTGCGCGTGAAATGTATCGCAACGGTGCCACGTCGTTTATCGACTTGCTGTTTGGTGCCACGTCGTTTGACGAGTTCACTCAGAATTGGGATATCCTGAATCGCCTGAATAGCAACGATGCCGAGCTTTCGACTAAGGCCAAGGCATTGCGCAACGAAACTAAGCGCAAGAAGACCGAGCTCACGAAGCAGGCTGGCATTGCTGAGAAGAAATCGGCAAATGCACAGCGTGCCTTCAAAGAGTCGCAGGAGCTCGTTGCGCAGATGCAAGAGACCTACAATGGTCTTAGCGCAGAAGCGCGCAGGCTGTACGAAGAAGAGCAAGCCGCTGCCGCTGCGGCTGCCGCTGCAGCCGCCGCTGCCGCTGCTCAAGCGCAAGCCGAGGCTGAAGCCGCCGCTGCTGCCGAATACGACGGGGATGACGGATCCGGCGCTTATGAGGATGAGGAAACGGGCGAGACGTACTATTATTCCGATGGCGACAACAACTATGTTGCCACGGAAGGTGCAGTCGAAAACGATGACGGCACGGTAACCGACATCAACACGGGTGAAACGTATGATTCGCCTACGGAATACACGGCATCGACCGGAAATGAAATCGTTGATCGCGCGGCATCTATGCTTGGTAGTGCCTACCAATACGGTGGCACGGGCGCTGACGGTACGTTCGACTGCTCGGGTCTTGTTGGCTATGCTCTGACCGGCACGACCGAGCGTATCGGTAACACCACCTCGTTCATGAGCGACTATAATCAGGTGAGCGATCCTCAGCCAGGTGACATTGCAGTGAACGCAGGCCATACCGGCATCTACATCGGCAACGGCCAGATGATTCACGCAGGCGATGAGTCTACGGGCGTCATTGTGGGCGACGTGCAAGACGGTATGATTTACGTTCGTCCATAGGTGTGCTTTTCAAGTACCGTACACAATGTTGTTCTAGTCGAGCGGCTGCAGCGAAGTGTTGCAGCCGCTTTTTTGTATTGTTCATGCAGGTTTGGGCACATATGCTTTTCGCCCGCCTTGTCACATGGGTAGTAGCAATAGCGCTCATATACACAATATGCTGTATATAGTCGTACATACTATGTAGTTTCAGAGGTCAAAATATGGCTCTGACGTTGGGTTTTGATAACTCTTCAAAAGAAGTCAGTAATTGAAAACCCATATATGGTAATCTGGGTACCATGCGAAACGCTATGCAAACGGAGGTCATATGATGCAGCATACGACGCAAGATGAATCGCACTTCTTGGCAACAACAAGCAGGGTTTTATTCATGCTTGCGGTTGCCGTTGGTGTCGCTTTGTTCGTATCGCCCCATTCAGCCCATGCAGTGACAGCAGCCGAGAAGCAAGCCGAAGCCGAAGCGGCTTATGCAAATCTCATGGCCATGCAGGAGTCTCTCGACCGCCTTTCGGCACAGTACGGCGAGGCTCTTTCCGCCCAAGAGGAAGCCGAGAAGAAGCATAAGGCCGCCGAAGTGAGGATCGGCGAGATTACCGAAGAGATAGAATCGGTTCAGTCGAGCCTGAATGAGCATGCGCGCGAAATGTATCGTTCTGGTAGCGTGAAGTTTTTGGAAATAGTTCTGGGCGCATCCTCGTTTGAGGAGTTTGCCACAAGCTTGGACATGGCAAATCGCGTAAATCAAAACGAAGCTGCACTGGTAGACGAGCATCGAGCTCTGAAAGAGGAAGCCGTAGAGCAAGAGGCTATCCTACAAGAGCAAGCAGAAGTTGCTGCTAAGAAATCGGAAGAGGCAGCAGCGGCTGAACAGCAGGCGCAGGCGACCGTCGCCGAAATGGATGCGGTGTACCAGAGCCTGAGCGCCGAGGCTGCGGAATTGCTCGAAGAAGAGCGCAAGGCCCGTGAGGCGGAAGAAGCCGCGCGTGCTGCCGCTGTGCTCGAGGCGGCCAGGATTGCGGCAGAGCAAGAGGAAGCTGCGCGTGCGGCACAAGAAGCTGCCGAAGCGGAGGCGGAAGAAGAAGCTGAAGAGGACGAGGCTGCAGAGGATGAGTCCGACGAGTCCGACGAGTCCGATGGCGAGAACTATGTCGACGAGGATGGCGACGGCTACGATGACGAGACCGGCGAAGAAATCAGCGAAGAAGAGGCAGAAGAAGGCGAGTCCGACGGGGAATCTGATGACGAATCATCGGACGAGAATGCGGATGACGAAGAATCCACCGATGACGAGGGTGACAAAGAATCCACCGACGAAGCGGGCGACGAAGAAGCTACTTCTGAAGAGCCTTCCGATGATGGTGGCAACGCAGCACCTGCCTACGAGGGCGGAAGCGATACTGTAAGCCGTGCCCAGGCATGTCTGAGTGCCCCATATGTATGGGGAGGTGTCGGTCCTGAAGGATACGACTGCTCAGGACTGGTGAGTTACTGCCTGACCGGGAGCCACACGCGTCTCGGCACGACGGTAACGTTCATGGGATGGCCGCAGGTTGCGGATCCTCAGCCAGGTGATATTGCCGTGAACTGGGGACATACCGGCGTCTATATCGGTGGCGGCCAGATGATTCATGCAGCAACTTATGGCGTAGGCGTTATCACCGGGCCAGTTCAGGACGGTATGATTTTCGTTCGTTATCCCGGTTAGGAATGGGTCGCGACCAGGACTCGGCTCATCTGGACGCTTTGCTGTTATTCTGCTGAGTGATGTCCAGAGGGGGACGAAGGGTAAGGTTTTCGCGCGTTGTTTCGCTTCGGTGCTGGATAACTGGCTGCTTGTATGCCGTCTGTGCACCCGCTGGGCATTACGTTTGTCTCATGAGTCACGCCCCTGGGGCGTGACTCATTTTCGATAAGGATGTGGGTATGGCAAAACACGTGGAGCTTTACTCGGATGGATCGTCGCGCGGCAATCCAGGTCCTGGTGGCTATGGGACGGTGCTGCGCTATGTAGACGCCGGTGGCGTTGCGCACGAACGCGAGCTTTCGCAAGGGTTTGTTGAGACTACGAACAATCGGATGGAGTTACTTGGGGCAATAACGGGCTTCGAGGCGCTCAAGTATCCGTGCACCGTGGATTTCTACTCTGATTCCCAATACGTTATTAAGGCTTTTACCGAAAATTGGATTGCTGGCTGGCTCAAGCGCGGTTGGAAGAACGCGAGCAGGCAGCCCGTCAAGAACGTCGATCTTTGGAAGCGTCTGATTGCCGCGGTTGAGCCCCATGACGTGACGTTTCATTGGGTGCGCGGTCATGCAGGCCATCCCGAAAACGAGCGATGCGACGCGCTTGCGACAGCAGCCGCTGATGGCGAAGAGCTTGTCGTCGACGAAGGGTTTTCGTTGTAAGGACGACCCTTGTTTCTGTTTGCGACCTGTTTTGCCCAATCGCGGCCTACCTCGCCTGACTACGGCGCACGGCATCAAACCGTAGCCTGTCGTGTCCGTATAGCCTTTTGGCGATTCGAATTGTGGGTTGCTGGCGTAAAGCAGATTTTTTTACATTACGTAACTTTTGATGATGCGTCGCAGCTCGTCCATGCCATCGCCTTTCAGCGAGGACGTGATGACCATCGGAACGTCGTCTCCTATGTTGAGTTGGCGTTTGATGGCTGCTCGCTGTTGGTTGCACTTTGATTTGGAAAGCTTATCGCCTTTGGTGAGCACGATGAGGTAGGGCAGCTCAGCTTCCTGTAAGAATCCGACCATGTTTTCGTCGAGCGCACTTGCAGGATGGCGCACATCGATGAGTGAGCAGACGAGGGCGAAATTGCGATCTTGGTTGAAATAGCCCTCTATGAGTTCAGACCACCGCTCGCGCTCGGATTTGGAGACTCTTGCAAATCCGTATCCAGGTAAATCGACGAGAAATGCGTTGCCTGCCTTGAAAAAATTGATCGTTGCGGTTTTGCCTGGTTTCTGCGAGACGCGCGCCAGGTTTTTTTGTCCGACGAGCTTGTTGAGCAGCGAAGACTTGCCAACGTTTGAGCGACCTGCGAATGCGACTTCAGGCAGGATCGATGGCGGCAGTTGGCGTGAGGTTCCAAACGATTTATCGTAGGTGACGTTTTTGAAGTCCAAAATGCCTCCAGACCGATCAAGGTGAGATTCGCTTGCGGGGTATTGCCGTCGAGCCGAGATGCGGTGTGCATGCATGTACCGCGCAACTAAGTGCAGTCTCATGTGCGCTCTGGCGATCGTTCAATATCCGCGTTATTTTATTGTATCCTCCCTGTCGTCAAACCTTGCGCGCAGCGAGCCAAAGCACATAATGAGTTGTTTTTCGGGTTCGTTTATGTTCATGTGGGATTTGTCGGCTTGTTTCCCAGGGCAACAGGGATTGGCTGTAGATTGCAGGTTTATGCAATGCGTTATTCGTTGGGTGTCGCTTAAGGGCTGGCAACGTTGCCAGCATTATGCTTTTGCACGAGCTGCCAGCCTCATGCTTTCACGCGAATGTCGCTTGTGAGTTGACCTAATCCGCATCAGTCGCGTTACTATGATTACGTCGTTGGAAGAGCTTCGGCGACCCGTAAGCAAAAGGAGGGTTACGTGCTGTATACGCCATTGACCAAACGAGCACTCACCATTTGTTTTGAGGCACACAAAAACCAGAAGGACAAATCTGATGCGCCTTATGTGTTTCATCCGTTTCATCTCGCAGAACAGATGCAAACGGAATCCGAGGTGTGCGTAGCGCTGCTCCACGACGTCGTAGAAGACACGCAGCTTACTGGAGACGACTTGCGTGCAGCGGGAATGCCCGACGACATCGTTGAAGCGGTAGAGCTGCTCACGCACGATGCGTCAGAGCCGTATATGGATTACGTGGCTCGTATTGCGCAAAACCCGCTTGCTGCCCGCGTGAAAAGGGCCGATCTAACGCATAATTCGGATTTGAGTCGCTTCGATGGGGAGCCCAGCGAGCGAGACATGGAACGTCGCGAAAAGTATCTGAAAGCGATTTCTCTGCTCAATCGTGCGTGCGATCGTACGCGGTGCAATTCGGGTAGCCTTTGTGCAGACGACTCGCTTCCCATGTTCGGTGCCATCGTGGGTGACATCGTAGGTAGCGTTTACGAGTGGGACAACATCAAAACGATGGAGTTCCCGCTGTTTTCGGACGGGTCGACATTCACCGACGATTCGGTCATGACCGTCGCGGTTGCGCAAGCCCTTTTGGAGGTGGCAGGCTCTGGTGAATCGAGGAGGTCGATTAGTCGGCCAAAGCTGCGTGAGACGGTCGTGTCATCCATGCAAGACCTGGGGCGTCGCTATCCTCGTGCAGGTTATGGCGGATCGTTCAGGAAATGGCTGCGCACGCACCATCCAACGCCTTACAACAGCTGGGGAAACGGTTCTGCGATGCGCGTCTCGCCCGTTGCTTGGGCAGCGAACAGCGTCGAGGAGGCCGAGTTTCTAGCTGCGGCGAGTGCTGAGGTGACGCACAATCATCCCGAAGGCATCAAGGGCGCGCAAGCTGCCGCCGCATGCATCTTCCTCGCTCGTATGGGGAGCTCGAATGACGAGATACGCCATTATGTTGAGGTTAACCATGGGTATGACCTGGGATTTACTCTTGACGATATCCGCGAAGAGTACAAGTTCGACGTCAGCTGCCAGGGGAGCGTGCCTCATGCCATCGTTGCCTTTTTGGAGAGCTCGGATTTCGAAGATGCCGTGCGTCGCGCTGTCTCCATCGGGGGCGATAGCGACACGATTGCCGCAATCACCGGTGGTATCGCGCAAGCGCGCTATGGTGTGCCCGGCCGTATTGCCTTCGATGCCCGTCGCCGCCTACCCGAGGATTTCCTGACGACAATCGATGCGTTCTGCGAGTGCTTTTCGTAAGGTGTAACAGGTTGCATGCAAGGTGGCTCGAATGATGTACGGTGGCACAAGAGAAAACTCTTCGACTCGCGATGCGGCTCATGCCCAACGTGGAGCAGGTCGTCTGGTGTCTAGCCTGGCGCAAGGCAAGCCGCCTGTCTAAAGCGGCATTTTAGCAGCCTCTCCCGCCGCTCCCGCGGCAAGACTGCAAGCTTGGTGCGAGGCAAGCCCTCTTCCTGGTCAAACCCGAACTATTGCGCCTGTTTTGCGAAATAGTGCATTTCGAGCGCATCGATGTCTTTCTCTTCGACCTTCGTTCCTCCCAAGCTGCTGCGGAAGAACGAAGCGCCGACTTGCTTATCGGCTTGTGCGTCGGGGTCGGCAACAGCCCCCTTGCCTGTTATGTCGATTCCGCGAGAAAAAAGAGTGCCGTGTTGATAGAGCGTTGTCAAAGTGTCGAGCTTGTCGAGTTTGTCGAACTCGACGATTGTGCAATAGTAATCTCCCTCGTCGGTGAAACTGCTCTTGACGAAATCCATAGAGTCAATATCGGGGTAGGATTTAGCGATTGTTTCCTTGACCTGGTCTTCTGACCATTTCGATTTTTCGAAATGGCTTTCGTCCACATATCCTGACAGGGTATCGCCCAAAGAAGTAGAGCCTGGCTTGTAGTAGACGACGTCGTATTCCATTACGCCTTGGTCTTTGTACCTGTCGATTTTGTAGACATCGTACGGATCAGCGCTTTCGGAACAGCCTACTGCCAAAATGGCAAAGGACGCGAATGCTAGAGCGATAACCATTTTCGCAAGTCGTTTCATAGAAGCCCCTCCTCTGAAGTTGATTATCTAACTGGCTGGTTAGTATACAAGGTGCTTGCTGGTACCGCAAACCGCGCCTTTGCGCTGCTGCACCAGGCGTGCTGAGGAGGGCATGAGTAAACGGTGCGACCAGTTTTGCTCCAAAGCCAATTGGACGCAGCGTCTGGTCAGCGCGTTACGACCCAATCCCGACCCCGATCCCGATTACCTGTCCAAAGTCAACCTTGTTTCTTCGGCGTTTCATCCTTGCGCTTCGGATGGCAGCATCCCCTGGGAGCAGTGACCAGATTAGTTCTTGTCGCATTTCTGTTAGCGTATGGTTTGCAATGGAGTGGCGTTGCGGCGAGAGGTCCCGATTGGCGAACTGCTCGATAGCCGAAATCGCTTGGAGCATGACATTGTCGAGCGCACCGTATTCATACAGGTCTTCCTTGGTTACAGGGAAGATGATATACCCGTTTGCGGCGAGCTCGCGATTTCTGCGGATATCGTCTATTGCCTTGTTGCGCACTCGATGAACAGCATTTTTGAGAACGTCTTGGGCGACTTGGCTTTCGGGGTTCCGGCCAAGCTCAATTGCGGTGTCGGCGATAGACTCAAGGTCGAGATGACCGCCGCCATCGTAGTTGAAACCGATGTTAGTATCGGCAAGGAGTATGTCGGGGACGCGCGATTCCACGTGTGTTGTGCGTTTTAGTTCAGCGGGAGTGTATACGCGTTTGTTCATCAGGCAGGGAGAAAGCTCGTAGCCCAGCTGATGCAAAGGGAGATTTGCGAGCGCGGCAATGACCGATTCGGTTGGTGACCATGCGTTGTCCGCAATAAACTCGAGCGCCATGCGTGCAGACTTAGCCCCTCGGAGCCAATGCGTCTGATCGAGGAAAGCCCTGATGCGTTCAACGGTTGTGGCGGGGGCGATATCGAATGTGGCGTTGCCGCATCTGGGATCGGCCGCATCGCGCGAATACTCTCCGCAGAGCTCGAAACCGAGCAACAATAGCTCGGTGAGCGGAAGGACGTTTGCCATTTCTACAAACATGAGCTCAGGACTGCTCATAGCAATTCCGTCATAAAGCTCAATAAACGCTCCTGCAGGGAGGCTTCTTTCATGCCCATAGACAGTGCTCTGAGCGCATTTGGAACGCAAACGGTCGCTGGCCCTGCTGACCGCGATATGTACATTGCGCTCCTCGAACGATGCGCCTGACACTTCGCTCACGATACGTTGCCACCTTTTAAGCGTCATGCGCTTAAAAGGACTCGAATCGGGCGGAACGAGGCTGCATCTACGGTGCCTGCGCATCTTGTGTTTGCTTTTGCAGCGTAAGGCACGCGTGATGAATAGCGCGGTTTGTTTTCCAAAAGTTACATTCATATTTAAATAATACAATTATTTAGATTCATACTTTGATGTAATTACAAATGCTATCCATTCTCCTTCGTATATTCATAATCCTTGCAGTTTCATTTTGTGTCGCTTTCCAAAATGTTGCAGCGATGCAAAGAGCAGCCATTTTTTTGAAAGATGGCGGGTAACTCCAGGTCGAGTTTGGTGCAATGCAAAGAATGGCTAGTATTGCTGGTTAGTGGAGCAGAATTCGCATCAATCTGGTTTTGAATGCAATTGCGCAAATGTCCTAGCTCGTGATGCTCAGATCTTCGTAGGCGATCCTATTGAGAAATGAATCGTCCCAATTAGCAACCATTCTTCCAATTGACCGTCATAAAATCCCTTTTCGCTAAAAATGCGAAAGGAAAAATGGTTGCTATTACTGGAATTCAAAGAGCGCGATTGGGACGTGGGTGTTACAGGAAAGGATATGCCGCGAGCGTTGCTGGAGCGGAGCGGGCCGACTCGTTGGCGGGGCGGGCCGACTCGTGGGGCGGAGCGGGCCGACTCGTTGGCGGAGCGAGCAGATGCGAAAGCCAAGCGCGAGAGAGGCGCGGGCGTTGAGGAAAAGGGAATAGCGCTTTTGGTTCTGCAATTTGCGCATGTACTCACCGATGTGTATTTCAGTCCAGAATCCGAGGCTCGCACCAGCCCAGAATCCGATGCGCGTCCCGACCCGGGGTGCGCGGTTCGCTTCAGCTCGGAATCCGATGCATGATCCAGCCTGCGATCCGAGACGCGTTCCCATTTGGGATTCGCGGCGCGCCCCGACCCGGGATTCGCGGCGCGCCCCAGCCCGAGATTCGCGGCGCGCCGTAAATCATGCGTGCAGAAACGTAAAACTCATCGGAGACGGACCGTGACAACAGGCCTATCGGTTATGTGTGGTAGCACATGATACGATGTCCATGCGATGTACCCGTGAATCCTGAAAGAGGTTGCAGTGGCAAAGCAAGCGATTGTCGGACTCGTTGCGCATGTTGACGCGGGAAAAACCACCCTGGCTGAGGCCATGCTGTTCAACGCGGGGGCGATTAGGTCGATGGGTAGGGTCGACAAGGCGGATTCCCATCTTGATACCCATGCCATCGAGAAAACGCGTGGTATAACCATATTTACAGGGCAAGCCCATTTCATCTGGAAAAACCTTCACGTAGACGTGCTCGACGCGCCAGGACATGTTGACTTTTCGGCTGAGGCGGAGCGCACGATTCGCGCGCTTGACTACGCAATCCTCGTTATCGATGGAAACGATGGCGTGCAAACTCACACGCTGACTATGTGGCGCTTGTTGGAGCGGTATCATGTGCCCTGCTTCATATTCTTCAACAAAATGGACCTTGCGGTGAACGGTCGAGACGAGCTCCTTTTGCAAGTTGTCAATCGGTTTGGGAATGGATGCTTTGATGCGGCGCGATTAAACGCCCCCGAGATTCAGGAAGAGCTCGCGTCGATTGACGAACGAGCGATTGAGGAGTTTTTAACCCAAGAGGTGCTCAGCGTTTCGACGCTGAAACGGTTGGTGGCCGAGCGCAAGGCTCACCCCTGCTATTTCGGGTCTGCGCTCAAGAATGAGGGGATAGCAGAGCTGCTCGATGGTCTCGTATGTTACGTTGCTGAATCGTCTGATTGCAGGCGTGCGGGTGGCGTTGCGGGTTTCGTATACCGAATTAATCGCGATGTACGCGGCGATCGATTGTGCCATATAAAGCTAACGAGTGGAACGTTGAGACCAAAACAATTGGTCAAGGGTTTTTCCAAAAGAGGTGTTTGGGAAGAAAAAGTCGATCAAATACGCCTGTACTCGGGAGACAGGTTCGAGGCTATATCGGAGGTGGCGGCGGGTAGGGTGTGTGCTGTTACGGGGTTCTCGGTTGCCGGCATAGGCGATGTTCTCGGGGATGTTTTTGGCAATGCTTTCGGCGACGCCCCCGGTGGCGGCTTCGGATACGCTTTCGGCAACGCCTCTGGCGACGTCCCCGGTGGCGGCTTCGGCAACGCCTCTGGCAACGCCCCCGGTGGCGGCTTCGGCAACGCTTTTGGCGACGCACGCGAAATGATGCCTATGCAGCAGTCCTCGGCGATAACCCCCGTAATGGCTTATAGCGTTTTACCAGGTAATCACGATGTACATACAGTGTATGCGGCATTAAGCGAGCTGGCAGAGGAAGACCCGATGCTTGGCCTTGCCTGGGACGAGCGGCTTCAAGAAATACGCGTGATGATTATGGGGCGCATCCAGCTCGAAGTACTGCAGCAAACCATGGCCGAACGGTTTGGGCTTACTGTAGGGTTCGGTGCTGGAGGCGTGCTTTACAAGGAAACGATTGCGGCGCCTGTGCGGGGCGTAGGTCATTTTGAACCATTGCGCCATTACGCAGAGGTGCAGCTCATCATCGAGCCTGGAAAGCGGGGTTCGGGTGTGGTTTTTGGCACGCGTGCGAACTTGGATGATCTCGATTTGAATTGGCAGCGCCTGATACTTACGAACGCGATGGAGCGTGAGCATGTCGGAGTGCTTGTTGGTGCGCCGCTTACAGACGTGCGGATCACGCTGCTCGGCGGGCGCGCGCACGCCAAGCACACGGAAGGTGGCGATTTTAGGCAGGCTACGTACCGCGCGATTCGTCAGGGTCTCATGAGCGCTCAAAGCGTGCTGCTCGAACCGTGGTACCACTTTGAACTCGAAATACCAGCTGAGCGGGTTGGCCGCGCCCTTGGGGATTTGCACCGCATGGGCGCAAGGTTTAACCCTCCCGATACGTCTGGCATGGCCGCTCGGCTTGCAGGCGAGGTCCCTGCATCAGAGGTTGGTGATTATGCTGCCGAAGTGGCGGGTTACACGAGTGGCGCAGGCAGCCTGTCGCTCGAGTTTGGCGGATATGCCCCCTGCCATAATGCTGACAAAATCATCGCTGACAGGGCGTACAATCCCGAAGCCGACCTTCCAAATACACCTGACTCGGTTTTCTGCTCGCATGGCGCAGGTTTTACGGTGAAATGGGGCGAAGTGCCCTCGCATGCGCATGTCTCGATAGACGAATCGCGTTTACGTCCCTGGCGAGCTGCTGATTCGTCGTTTTTTGCGAACGGGCATACGGCATTCTAGGAATAAGCTGCACTGCGCATTGCTTTTGCAATGCCGTTTGCTTGGGAAAACCTCATGGCTTTTCTCATAGCCTAGCTAGTGCTCATAACTAATACTTGCCATTTTTCGTAAAGTTAGGGTAAATGCCCAGGTCGTTTTTTTCCATGGGCAAAAAATGGTTGCTATTAACTGGTGAAGCCGGTCGACTCGCAGACGATAATGCTTGAGAAGAATGGGCTTCGCTTTTGGGGCGCCGCTTATTCGAGACGGCCTGATGGTTTGTACCGTAATGCGTAAAAGAGTGGCTTGTACTGTGCATGTTCGACAAACTCTCTGTCTGGCCGGGATGGCGGGCATTGTGGCTGAGTGATTGATGCATTACGCAACTGCGAGTATGCTCGCACCATCTATAATGCTATTAAAAGCAATTGGAAATGGTGGCTTCAGCAAAAGCTTGCTTCATGTTGATGATGGGTTGGCGAAATGACAGAGCGCGGAGATGAACAGAACGCCGATTTGCCAGTTGCTGCGCCGGTAGAAGAGGCGAGCAGGGCTCGGCGTCGATATTATTCGGGTTTGCGCCGTGAGCGCTCTGCTTCTGAGACGTCGGGGCTTGCGATTACCGATGCGGCGGATCAAACACCTAGAATCGCAACAGCGGTTTCGTCGGGCGACAGGACACATGTCGATCGACGAGTCGGGTATCGCTTGCGCGTCGGCGATCCTGAGCCCCAGCCGTGCGCGGCGCATGCTGACGCCGTCGGCGATCCTGAGCCCCAGCCGTCCGCGGCGCATGCTGACGCCGTCGGCGACCCCGAATCGCAACCGCTCGCGGCGTCCGTTACAAGCGTTAGCGACTCTGGAGCCCAAACATTCGCGGCGTCTACTGGAAACGTTGACGGTCTCGAGTTCCAGTCGTCTGCGGCGCCAGTCGCCAAATCCGTTTCGGATGCGAACGGTGGGAATGTGGTTGCTGTTGCTGTCGAACGCGATGGCTATGCTTCGAGGCCTGCGGGTATTCGGCGTGAGATTTCTTCTGCTTCTGGGGCTACGAAGGCTGAAGCTGAGGGCGCATCGCTCGCGGAAAATACTCTCGAATCAGGGAAGGGCACCTCGCGTCCCGCCGGCGATTTTGCCGAACCTGAATCGGATGTTGCGCTGCTTTCAGGTGACCTTCGAGATCTTGGATTAAAGCCTTCGCAGCCTGAAGAGCTTCTTGTATCTGATTCGGGCAATTTCCAGCTCGAACATGAGCTGCAGTCGAAAATAGACGCCGAGCGCGCTGCGAATCCTTCAGAATCAAGACCAGAAGCAGAACCGCGCCTTGAGTCGGTGCGCCAGCAAGTCAGCCCGGAGGTTTTACCTCCAGCAGCTGAGGAATCGTCATCGAGCACACCCAAAAAGCGTTCCGCAGATTGGGTATTATATGTTGCTTTTGCAGCCATAATCATCTACTTCCTTATGCCGCTCAGAGCGCCGGTTTCGAACGACGACAATCGGAGCTCGAGTTCGTCGCACAGCACGAGCGCCTATAGCGAGAAAAAAAGCGATAAAAGCTACGACGCCAATAGTTCCGACGCGAACGATCCGGTAATCGAACTGGACATTCGTGATATCGACCCGGTCGTTCTCGTCGATGACGAGATCGTGCACATCGAAGTGACGGGAAAAGGTTCGATGTTCGGTCGGCGGCCCTGCTACAGGCTCTCCATTGAGAATAAAACCGATGTGTCCCTATCTATATATACTGACGGTGAGTTTACCGCCGATGGCAAATCTTGCAGCGCTTTCCTGCTAGATGGGGATGTTGGCCCTTCATCACATCTGGACGAAGCGAATCTGCGCCTAACATCGAGTATCTATACAGATGCGGGCGATATCCAGAATCTACGTGGTGGTCTTATCGTTTTCGATTCGACGAATCACAAATTCAGCAAAACGTATCCGATCCTAATTAGCTAGCAAGTCGAATAGGCTTTTCCTTATGAGAGCCCGCATATGAGCCAAAAAAGAAATCTTTCCTTAATGTGTGTCCGTTAATCCGTGTTTTGATGCCAGGCTGCTGGGCGCTTGATCGGAAGGCTTTGATAGCCTCCAAGGGTGCGTCCGCACCTAAGCGGAGATGGGTTCCATCTCAGGAGTGCGACCCATTGTGGTTTCAGGATGCTTGGCTGGCCACGAAACGCTTGCGCACCTGATTTATCGGGACCGCTCGAACGACTCATCGAGTTTGAACGAGACGAGTATCGCGGTGGCCAAGCGATATGTCGCCGCATCATTTGCAGGCGGCTCTCCCAGTCCCAAATAGATTCTGTCACCTGGGGCGAGGGCGACAGCGCCCCTATGCACTGACGAGGGCTGGTGCACGTTTTCGACGTAGCTTCCATTTGTGGAAAGGTCGTAATAGTACCAGTTGTCTCCTGTGCGCACGATGACGCCGTGAGCTCTTGACGTGCTTGTATGCGTATGCGAAAGGGGAAACGCAATCGGCTTTTTCTGCTCAATCGCTGAAGCGAGCTCGCCGTCGCATACATTTGCGAAATTGGTGAAGTCAAGGTCACGCCCCAGAAAGATCGCGTGATCCTTGTCGTATGTGCCCGAATAACCAATAAGCCCTGCATCGTCGCAAAAAAGCTGGGTGAGGATAATCGAGCTCATGTCGACAGTCGCCTGTGGCAAAGCATTCGCCTCATCGCCCTTTTCGCGCACTGTTACGGTGTTGACACCCGACCGGGCTGCAGCGTGGTCGGGGCCGTAAATGAGGCCTGCTACGAGCGGAATCGCAAAGTTTCTAAATGTCTGCGGCAGCGTGACATCAATGTTTTCGAGGGCGTAATCGATTCCCTGCAAAAAGCACGCGATGTCAGAAGGATGGTAGCGTTCCGCCTCAAAGCCCTCGGCAATCGCTGGCAAAACCACGTTGTGAAAGTCCTTCGCAAAGGTGTCGGGTGCGCTTTGGAGCAATTCATACAGTGTTGAATCACCTGTTCGTGCACTCATGGTATGTACGCATGTATGAATTGCTTCGAGCTCGAAGTCTCGCCCATGCTTGCCGAGCCAGCTTTCTTCAAAGATCTTGAGGCGGTTCGAGCGCCCTTGAGCGCGGAAGCGCGAAAGCACCCATGTTTTGCTGGCCTTCGCCGAATCGTCAAAGCGACCGTCGCAGAAGATGTCGCGCCCGAAGTTTCCCCATCCGCTGTTGTTGTCAGGGAGACCCATCACCTGCGCACAAGCCTTGCAGTAGCCTTCAAGCCCTGAGCGATACCATTGACGCATGTTGTACCTCGCTTTCGAAACGCAAGAAAAGGAACGCACGCTTTCTTTCAAAGCAACATAACGGGGGTGTGCTCCCTTTTGTGCAAAGAGTCAAAATCTAGGGTAAGTCACCCTTGCGACTTAGTTCGCCCACACCACGTCGTTCGAGCCGCCGGAAGAGCCGCCGCCGGACGAGTGCCCACCGCCGCCGGAAGAGCCGCCGCCAGACGAACCGCCGCCCCATGAGCCTCCGTCATCGTAGTATGGCTCGTAAACGGGCTCGACTACTATCGGAATGAGTTCGTAGTAGAACACGATGACGTTTTTTCCGGAATCGCGTGCAAGTGTGAGCGATTGCTCGTTTTCGGATTGCAGCTTGTAGCCATCAATTTCAAGTGCCGCCTCGTTGACCTGGGTCTTTTCGGCAATACCGTCAACGGTCTTCGATGGCGAAACGTCTGCTTGCGAAGCTTTGTCGAGATAGCGCACCTCGTAACTAACGAGCTTTAGGTATTTGAACGTTATGACGTTTTTGGAATCGTTCTTCGTGACTTTGAATGAAACCTTGTGCTTGCCTTCAACAGCATACCCGTCGATGTCGAGCGCCTCTTCGATCACTTTCGATCCAACTTTCGCCTCTTCAACGGTTTTTGGCTTGGCGAGTTCGTTTTCGTTGGCAGCATCTAGGTATTTGACCTTATAGGAAGCAAGGACCTTTTTCCAAGCGGCGTGCAGTGTCGTATCGGTATCCACGTCAAGGGGAAAAGTCGCTTCGTTTTTTCGTGCGTCATCGAGGTACCATCCCACAAACTCGTAATTCTTGCGGGTTGGTGGTTCTGGTTCTTCGACCGTTTGGGACCGGTTGACTGTTACCGGTTCTATGGTGCTCCCTTCCGCCACGTCGAATGAGACGGTGTATGCTGGTGAGAGCATGTGGTATGCAGCCGCTCCGGCAGCGATGCATACAATCGCAATCGCCGCTAGAGCTGCGATGAGCTTTCCGTGCCTCTTTTTCGGTGGCTCTTTCTTTGGCTGCGGTTCGGTGGTCGAAGGTTCGTGTTCCTGCGGCTGATGAGGGGTAGGCTCGGGTTCAGGCGATGGTTCGGATTCTGTTGCAGGTTCAGGCTCAGCCGCAGGCATGGGCTCAGTTGTTGCAGCAGCAGGCTTGGATGAGGGCGTCAGTGCAGGCCCGGATATCGGTTCGGACTCCATTGTCATCGTCAGCTCGCGCTCTGACGTGGGCTCGAGTTCCCACGTACGTTCGGGCTCTGACGTAGGCTCGGGCTCCGACTCAGACGTCGGTATCGAGCCGAATGGCGCTGAATCGCGTTGAGTATCGGGACCATTGCCAAAGCTCGTTTCATGGCCAGCGCTCGACTCGGGCGTGTCAGGAACATGATTCAATAGAGATGTCGCGCATGTCGTAGAAAGATCCTTCTTCATATCGGCGATGGATTGGTAGCGATCGCTACGCCTTGGGGCCATGCCCTTCTTCAGCACGTGCTCCTGTGCCGAAGATATATCGATTCCCATTTCGCTTGGCCAGACCATTTCTTCACCGATAAGCCTCTGGAGAGATTCATCTGGGGAAACGCCCGTTATCGCTCGGTAAATCGTTGCGCACAACGCATAAATATCGGTCCACGGGCCCAGCTCGCCGCGCGCTCGATACTGCTCCTCGGGAGCGTAGCCCGATTTGAGCACCATCGAAACTGTCCGTTGGTCACCAAACTCCAACTCGTGTGCCGCCCCGAAGTCCATGAGGCATAGGTTTCCGTTGCTGCACAACATAATATTGTCGGGACTAATATCGCGATGTATAACATGATTGGAATGGATGAGCTCGAGCGTGTCCAGGATCGGCTGCATGAGAGCAAAGGCTCGATCAGCCTCGATGGTCTCGCGTTGCAGGTAATCCTTGAGCGTTTCGCCCTCGAGGTAGTCCATGACGATGTAAGCGGTTTCGTTCTGCTCAAAGAAGTCCCGCACGTCGACGATGCCGGAACTCTCATGAAATTTCGCGAGCACGCGCGCCTCATTGAGAAAGCGCTTTCGGCCAGCTTCCAAGCGTTTCTGTGCTTGAGGGCTTAACGCTGTGACCGCATGAGCTGCTTCACTGGTTCGGCTTACGAACAGTGTCGGAAAGTATTCCTTTATGGCGACACGCATGTTCAACATCAGGTCTCGCCCGATGTACGTTATGCCGAAACCCCCTTGTCCGAGCGCTCGCCCCACAAGATATCGTCCGTTTGCAAGCACGGTTCCTGCAGGAAGGTGATGCGCGATTCGTGCAACATGTCGACCATTGGTGCCGCAGCGAACGCATACGCCCGCTTCGTCGATTGGTTCCATGCAGTTCAGGCAGTATTCATTCATGAGTGTACCGTTCGCTGCACTTTCACCTATATGTCAGTTGGGAACTGGTCATGCCAGCGCTACTTCTTGAGGTCAACTGCTTTTGCGGTCGACCAGCCCGAGTAGTACGTTTTTCCACTGACGATTTGGTACGTTCTCATTTGCACGTACGAGCGTTTTCCGAGCCATCCAGGTGTGCGTACGCATAACGCTACCATCGATTGCTTGGCATAAGGCGTCGTGCTCTTGAAAGAGTACGAACAAGTTGAGTTGAACGACTTGTTCGGGGACCAGCGCACTTGATAGCCGGCTATCGTCATGCCCGGTTTTTTCCACGTAGCGATAAAGCCCGATGATCCATCACTGTTTTTCTGCGCTATCAGAGACGTTATCCGAGGAGCTTTTGGCACGATAGTAAATCGCTTCGCCACCTTTGATTTGTACGACCCCTTGCCGGTGACAACCACTTTATATGTTCCGACCTTCTTGAGGCCCTTGGAATATGTTACGGTGTAATCGCGGTTGCTTTTGAGGACTTTCTTGCCCAGTTTTACCACAACTCTTGGTCTTTTTGCCTTCCCGTCGTAAGCGAAGGCAGTCGTTGAAAGCTTGACGGTTGCCTTCGCGATGGATTTGGGTTTCATTAGTTTGGCCACAGCTTTTGCAAAGCTGCCCGAATTAGCTGATTTCGCTTTTGCGGTCGTGGTGGCGAGTTGGGCTGCGCTCATGTTAGCGGCTTTGATCAGAGTTGAGCCGATGGTGCCGATCTTCTCCTTGGGTTTGCTGGTGATTGAGCTCGAAACGCTCGTGGTTTTGTTCGACGCCGCGACCGTAGTGCCGCTTGCGCTTGAGTTGGAATTACCGATCGAGCCACCAGTTCCAACGCTCGGATTCGTAGCGGCGCTGAGGTCATCACCGCCGGCGCTGTTGCTGGTCCCGCCTTCAGCATTATCGCCCGAATGGTCATCTGCATTCTGGTTTGCGGAGCCGCCCTCACCGTTGTTTTGCCCTCCATCGCCGGACCCGCTAGCGTTATTATCTGACCCGTTATCGCCGGATTCGTTGCCGCCCTGTTCCTCACCACTTCCGTTTCCCGTCTCGCCGTTGCCTTCCCCGCTTTTTACAGGCCAAAAATATCCAGGGGTCTCGGCGGTATCGATACGAGCGTAGGTCGCATTATCGGCCACCGTCTCGGTATTCGGATCGGCCTTAACCGCGGCATATGAGGTACCGTTCGCCCCAACAAGGGCATCGCAGTGAACGAACATCTGGTCAAAGAAGACGCTTCCATCGTTTCGTTCCGGCAAATTCCACTTCTCGCCGACGATTACTTTCTGAAGCGATTGACACCAATTGAACATCTGATTTGCAGTTCGTACATGCGATGTGTCGATTGAAGACAGATCAACGGTTTCGAGTGAAAAACATTGATCAAACCAGTTGGACAAACACGTAACGTTCGCATTGCTGAAATCGGGTAACTTGACGTTTTTGAGTGATGTGCAACGGGCAAAGATATGCCAAGAATCACCGTAAACGGCAGAATTACCGAACGAGCTCGTGTCGAGCATCGACATGTCCACCGAAACCAGGCTCTTGCAGCCGTAGAACATGTTGCCGAAATTCATTACCTGCGACGTATCCAAGCCAGATAAATCCACATCAACGAGCTTTTCGCAATTCTCGAATAATCTGCATGTGGTACCTGTTACGGTAACTGTTCCGATCACTTGCGCAGATGTGATGCTGTTTCGGTAGGGGTACCAGGGTGGGCGACCGTCTTCGGATGATGAAACTCCTGGGTCCGAGCTTACGGGATTATAGAAGTCAACGATTCCTGTATCGCCTTCTTTTGGAGCGAGCGTCAATTTGCCGTTCGCGTCGATTCTCCAGACACAGGTGCCGATTTCCCCTGCAGCGATATCGTTGGCCGCTTGGGGGCTAACTCCTGAATCGTTAGGCACCCCCGCCTGAAGCGTCGATTCGTCAATGGGCTCAGTCCCATCTGCGTCGTTATTCTGTGCTAAAGCCAGAATGGGATTGGTGATAGCAAGCAGCGCC
>CADBQL010000020.1 GCA_902796815.1 uncultured Coriobacteriaceae bacterium
AGGGGAACCCCCGCAGGTGCGCTGTTTGCCCTGGGTATTGGTAATTGTTTCGCTATCTCAGGCTGTCATTGCGGTTAGGCATCTGCGACGGATCGGGGGAGGCTGTTCTAAATAGCCCAAAAGGGAGTATCCCGCTTGGACTAAAGTGAGTACCCCTTTTGGGCTATTATTCGCGCCCTTGCCCGCGCCTGGCTCGAAATGCGGTGTGCTAGTATAAGCAGGATAGTTCGAAGCCCTTACCAATTGTCCAGCTTATTGGGAGGTTACGATGATGACGACGCGCGTCGGCAAAAAGGTGCCCATAACGATAGCGCTCGCGATATGCGTGGCTATCTGCTTGGCGCCGTTCGGGATTGCGGCCTCGGGCGAGAGCGGCTCGGACCTGGGCGCTCCAAATCGGACGCAGTTTGCGCAGATGGGCGATGCGCCGATTTCGATTGCGCCGATGCGCGCGTATGCGGCTTCTTGGTCGGATGACCAGGCTGGGGAGCTGCGCGAGGCCCGATTTGGCCCTTCGCAGGTTTACGATGGGACGCTTTACGTCGGCAATCTCAGGACTAATCAAGGTGATAAAGCCGTAACTAGCATCCCAGGTTCTGTGACGCCGTCTCCCAGTGCCGAGCGCTTCTTGTTCTCGGATGGTTATTACTATTATGTCGAGGATTTTCCCGGCAATGGAAGCGGAGCCGTCAAGCTCCACCGCGCCAACATGCGGTCTGGAGACGACATCGTGCTTGCGGACGACGTGTTCTCTGGCACGGATGTGTTTTATGCAGATGGGGAAATAGCCTACACGCCGTTTAGCGACGAGTCTGCAGTCACAGTCGTAGATGTGAAAACGGGGGCGAAACAAAACATCGACTTTGGGAGCCCGAAGGGCCTTTGCCGCCTCATCGGCTATCATGAGAAAAACGCATATATTTCGGTGGCGCTCTATGGTTCTCAAACCGTCATCTACCATCGCTCGGCGAGCGACCCTGAGCCTTACGTCGTTATGCGGCTCGATACCGGCGAGGAGGTTGCGGGCCTGTTCGAAGGCGCACTCGTCACAGTCAACGGAACGCTTGTCGAAGTGAGCGACGAGGGCGGTCCGCGGTGGAGCTGCGAGTTGGAGCAGCATCCCGTCGCCAATAGGTTTTTGTGCTCTGGCGGCTACCTGTTCTTCGACACCAGCGCAAAAGTCGATGATAGCTCCAAGCATGTCGGGCGCATCTCGCTTGCGGACGGCTCGAAGGAAGAGCACGCGACTGGTTTGCCCGTAATTTTTCGGGTGATGCATGCGGACAAGATCGGCATCTACTTCTGCGCGACGGAAGACAACTCGACGAAATCCCTCATGGGCGGTTCGTTTAATACCTACTGTTGCTCGATTGCTTCTGGAATCATCTCGAATATGGACGAACTGGATTAAAACGGCGTGCCCTCGCTCGTCGCGGATGCAAATGGTGGATTAGCGGAGTGACGAGGATATCGATGGCGCCGTAGTCACTACGTGCAAGAATACGCGGATAGTCAGCAGCCAAAGGGTTATCTGCGCAGACTTTGCCGTAGGAATTGAGAAAAATCAACAAAACGGCCTGCGGTGGAAATCCTGGACCTAAAACAGGGCAGAAAGCAAAGGCATTCATCGAGAATCGCTTGAGAAGGCCATACCCGTGCCATCCTTTGGTCGCCACCTCGCTAGTTGCAGTCCATGAATTCGGGACGCAACTGTTCGCTGACGACGCCATACGCTTCCATAGCCATTGGAATGAAGCGAAACAAGGTGCGTTTTAGCAGTTCAACCAAAAAAACAGTTTCCGCTACATCGGTACGGTAGTGCGCCTTCGGGTGCGTGCCGTGATAGAATCGCGATTGCAGTAGGTTAGTGTTCGGAGTTCCATCATGAAAAAGCTTTTCCCAGCAATCCTTTTATCCCTCGCATTGTCGGTCAGCCTCCTTCCTGGCCTGGCGTTCTCGGCGACAGAGGAAGGCCTGACGCTCGGCGTGCCGTCCGATGCTCTCACGACGCTTGTGACGCAGGCGAAGGCGTGCAAAAAACACAAGATCACGGTCAAGCGCGCGGCTAA
>CADBQL010000021.1 GCA_902796815.1 uncultured Coriobacteriaceae bacterium
TCCCAGCTGATCTTCTCGAACTTGCCCTCGCCGCGCTCGCCGACGCGCTTGAGAGGATGCGTCAGGCGCTTGGGGTCGTAGGGCTGGCGTGCGGCCATGATGCCCTTCTGGCAGATGTATCCCTCGTTTTCCTCAGCGCCTGTGTATTGCGCCGCCTCGCAACGAACGATCTTGCCATCTTTCACGATCGTCTTGAGCGCGCAGAACTCGTGGTCGCCCCACCCCGGACAGCAGGTGTAGACGAAAGACTCTTCGGACATGCGCTTTCCTCCTTTTCTTGAACTCGCCTTCGGCACCGCGCCGTCGCGCTATGCGCAGCTAAGCGCCACACCGCCATGAAGCCGCCTACTGCGGCTTCGCAGTCCGCGAAGTATCGCCGAGCGCCCCTCTGAGCTTACGAACGCGGACTCCTCTACAGCTATTCTAGAGGCTAAAAAAGCCCGAGGCCATTAACGTTTGCATGCAGGTATATACAACTTTTAGTTGAATATTCCAAACTGCGACAACTCTTGGATACTTTCCCATATCCTTTGAAGCTGACGCTTAGTTTTTTGTATCGCCGACCGGCGAAGCATAATCAGCCTCAATTGGAGCGCCGCAAGACGACGGTTTTATCGCCATCGGGCTCAAGGCGCAGATTTCGGCTGCCGCACTGCCTGCATTTGACGTGGGACTCACCTGGTCGAATCGCATATCCGCAATCCTGGCAGACCATATGCATGGCCTGCACGCGCACGCTTCGTCCAGTTGTTGCCATCGCAAGCTTCATGATACCCTCTTGCCATTGTACGCGCTTCGCCTTTCTGGAGCGCAATTCGTTTCCCGATGAGCACTGCCCCTGGGGCGCGACTCATCGCCCAGGTCGCAGGGGCGCCAGGCCCGTGACCAGCATGAGTTTCGCCCCTGAGGCACAACTCATCCCACGATGCCCTCGCCCCTCATGAGCCTCGCGCCGCGTGACTCGTCGCCGAGTGAGTTTTGCCCCTGGGGCGCGACTCATTGCCCAGGTCGCAGGGGCGGCAGGCCCGTGACCAGCATGAGTTTCGCCCCTGGGGCACGACTCGTGGCCGAGACGCAGCTTGGGACGCGGTTCGCCGCCAAGACGCGACCCTTTGCCTTCGGGCGAAACCTATTTGTAAGTGTTCGTGCCGTCGTAGGTGGCAGTGGTCACGACGGAGAAATGGAAAATCGGGCGATCGACGCGCAGGATGCGCATGGGGTTGTGCGCAAGTCCAGCCGGAGCGAAAATGATCGTCGACTTGGTCAGCAAGTGTGGTTCGCCGCCAATCGTAAACTCGATCTCACCGCCCAGATCTGTCGGGTCATCGGGATTTGAGCCAATAAAGCCGATGAGCTCATCGGCGTCATCGTGGCAGTGCTCTTCGAAAATGGGATCGCGCTCGGGTACGGCAGAATACCATGCCGTGTTCATCTGAAACGCGCCCGGAACAACGTTGCCGTCAATCCAGCAGATACGCTGCGCGAACTTGTTGTAGATTTCCCTAAACGCACCTTCCATAACCGGTGCGCCCGCCGCATCCTGCACGATATTGCCCGCATACATGCCCGACTCGTTGTTCAGGATTGCCATACCCGCTCCCTTCGTCTTGAAAAGATTGCCAGTCCTATTGTATGCCATGGATAAGCCAGGCCCCAGGAGGTGGCCCACTTGCGAGCAAAGGGAAGCATCTTTTTTGATCGTTTTTGGCAAGCATTACGCAAAACGGCCGCCCGACAGGTGCGGGCGGCCGTTCTCGAAAGCTTGCCTTAGTGCTGCAGTTCGAGAGGAGCTAGGCAAGCTATGAGATGGCGTAAGTGACTGTAACCTCTGCGCGAATATCGATTTGTCCAGGCATGGTCTGGGCGATGTCGCCATCGGCACTCGCATCCTCGGCCATGGCGTACATCTCGTTAGACTTGCTCATATAGCGCGCCGACGTGTCCTGGTAGCCTTCGGTCACGCTGGTGACTTTGCCGAGCCCAGTTCCAGTCGAGGTGGCAATATTTTCGGCTTTGGACTTGGCGGTATCGAGCGCCTTGGCGAGCGCTTCGTTGTAGGCTTCGTCGTAATTGCTCGCATAATACTCAACACCGCTCGTCTGGTTTGCGCCCGCCGACACGCATGCCTGGATAACTGCTCCGACGTTGTCGATTTCCAAATCGCTCACCGTAAGGTTCGTAGACATCTCGTAGCCCGTGATGACCCATTCGTCATATGCTTCTTCCTCATCTTTTGATTTGTCGGTCACGCGCGAGCCGTAACGTGGCGAAAGGTTTGAATAGTTGGTTTGTATGCTTTCCTTCTCGATGCCAAGCGCTTTGAGCGCATCGATGACGGCATTTACCGATTGGGCGTTTTTGTTCTGGCATTCTTCGGCTGTCTTGGCTTCCGTCACAACCGATGCGCCTATGCGAGCCTTATCGGGAACGACTTTGGTTTCGCTGCTTGCCGAAACCGTGATGCCTCCCAAATCGCTGGCCGAGTTTCCACCCGAGCCTGCGCATGCGCCGAGCACGCACGCAAGCACGCCCATGCAAACAGCCAAAACGAGCATTTTTAGCAGCGTTGCAACAGGTTTGGATTGGGCTTTTTCCGAAGTGTTCACGTGTTGCTCCTTCCATCGGCTTACCACCTTCCAAGCGCGCCATGCGCTTTGCGTGCGGCGGCTTTGCATTCTACTCTCTACACGATCGTACATCGCAGAATGTCGGCACTTGTTGCGAAAAAGTCAAAATGAGTTTCGCCCCTGGGGCGTGACTCGCCCGGGAATGAGTCTTGCCCCTGGGGCGAAACTCATTCGCTATGCCCCAAAAGCGGTGCTCACCCGTCGTCCTTGAGGACGACGGGTATCCCACAGACCATGCGAACGACGCGCTCAGCATCGGCGGAAAGCAGGTTGAGCGTACGGCCGACACGTTCTCGCCAGGTGATTTCGTCGGGGTCGATTGGCACGATACCGTTTCCGATTTCGCAACACGAAACAACCTTTTTGCCCGAGAGTGCGGAAGCGAGCTCGTGAGGCTCGCGCGAATCTTTCGCCACAA
>CADBQL010000022.1 GCA_902796815.1 uncultured Coriobacteriaceae bacterium
GCCTGTATCGATGTTCTTGGTGGGAAGCGGCGCAAGCGTACCGTCCTCCTGGCCGTCGAACTGGGTAAACACACAGTTCCAGTACTCAAGGAAACGGTCGCAATCGCAACCGGGAGCGCAATCGGGCTTTCCGCAACCGAACTCGGGGCCTTGGTCGAAATAGAGTTCCGAGCAGGGTCCGCACGGCCCGGTCGGACCAGCGCGCCAGAAATTGTCATCTTCGCCAAGCCGCGAGATATGGCTGTCCTCGACGCCGAGCGACTTCCAAATCTCAATTGTCTCATCATCGTCTTCGAATACGGTAAAATACAGCTTCTCGATCGGAAGTTCGAGCACGTCAGTCGAGAACTCGAGCGCCCAGGCGCACATTTCCTTTTTGAAATACTTGCCGAAGCTGAAATTGCCCATCATCTCGAAAAACGACAGGTGGCGGCCCGTCGTGCCGATGATGTCGATATCGTTGGTACGCACGCATTTCTGCACGGTCGTCGCGCCGATGTAATCGGGGTCGAATTCCTTTACATGCAAAAAATACGGCTTGAACTGCACCATGCCTGCACTCGTCAGCAACAGCGACGGATCGTCGGGAATGAGCGACGATGACGGCAGGCGCTTGCAGCCTTTTTCTTCAAAGAAGCGCAGATACTTCTCGCGGATTTCCGCGGTGGTCATATAGTGCATGGGCTACCTTCCCTCTTGTTTTTGCGTTGCGTGCTATTCTAGCGCTTTTCCCAGCAAAAAAGTCATGCCCACGCTATGCGCAGATTTTGCATGGGTCAGAAAGGCTACGGCTCACCTGGCACGGGCCGATAAGATTACGTCTTATCATTTTCGCTTTCATCCGAGTCGTCCGAGCCGCCTTTGGAGCCGCCCGATTCGACGAAGGGAATCTTTCCCGAAAAGTCCGAAAGACTGGGGATGCTGACAGGAACTCCTTCGGGAGCAGAAACGGTCGCTGTCGCATCTGCCATGGGATCGAACCCGTCGCTTTCAGGCGCTCCCTTGAAGAACACGCCATCCTCCGAAACGATGCGCCTGCCAGTGCGCTTTTCGAAATAGTACACGAACACGGACTTGCTCATGGCCACGAGGGGAATCGAGAGCAGGGCTCCCACGAGCGAGCCCATGAGACCGCCCATCGCAGTGCCAATTCCCGAACCAGCCATGAGGGCAAGGAACGTCAACGCCGGATGAATGTCAACTGACTCACCCATGATCTTTGGAGAAACGAATGTGTACACGACCTGCTGAATGACGACGGTGCCGATAAGCGCGACGAGCCCGACGAGCGGGCTTTTGATGACGCACGTGATAAAAGCGAGCGCGCCACCAAGCCAAGGGCCGACAATGGGAATGATGTTGAGCAATCCGGTGATGGTCCCGAGCGCGCCAGACGAGGGCACATCGAGCATGGCAAACATGATACCGCACGCTACGCCGATAATCGCGCATTGTATGAGCATCGCCTTGATATAACCGCCCATGACGCGTGTGACGGTCAGGTGCAACATTTGCGCATCGGGACGAAGGTTTTCACCCACGATTCGGTACATCTCCTTGCCGAGCTTAGGCAAGTCGACAAGCATCCAAAACGCGATGATCAACGCAAAGCCCACGCACATGACTGTGTTGGCGATGGAAGTGCCTGCTATCAAGACCGTAGAAGCGCTTGCGGACGCAAATGTTTGAATCCACTCGCTGAACGAGCCGAGAACGCTGCTCGCCCACTGCTGCACTTGCTCGGTTTGAAGGAAATCCGCATATTGATCATACAGCGATGTCGCCCACCCCTGAAACGCAACTCCATAAGCAGGCAAATCTGCAACAAGCTGGTTGAACTGTGCACTAATACCGATGCTCGGCGAAAAAATAATGAATATAACGAGGGAAAATACGGCTATGAACAGCACGTATGCGATTATCGTACCGAGCGTGCGATTTACGCCATGCTTGTCCAGCCAATTGACTGGATCGCGCATTATGAACACGAAAATCGTCGTCCAAACGAGAATGCTCACGACATTCGAAAGGATGCCAGAAAGATAAACGGCAACCGCACCGATGACGAGGACGCCCACCCAAAACCAGACGGCCATGAAGCGCCTGCGCACCTTGTCACCTTTGTGGTTTCCTGCGCGAGAAGCAGATACGGCCTCAATTGAAGGTGGAGCCGTCGATATAGATTCTGACGCAGCCGCATGGGGAGACGCAGATTCTACGCCTACGCGATTGTCTCCCCGAATATCTTGCGCATCCAGCCGCGTCATAGATGGAGCATATCTAGATAAGGTGTCGGCCTCTATTCGGCCTTTTCACCAACTGGCTCGAGTTCAGCCGTCGCTCCTTCTGCTTCGCCAAAAATACCCTCTGCGCTCACGGTTTCGGCAGACTCGTTCACGGATGCCTCCACCTCGTTCTCAAGCGTTTCGGGTTCAGCGTCGCTCACGAGCTTCTCGAAACCGTCAAAGTTCGGCTCGAGCGGAGCATCTGCCACAGCCGCGTCCTGAGCAGCGCCCGCCGCCTCATCTTGAGCAGCCTTGTAATCCTCGAGCGCTCGCGCAACGGCATCACGCTGACTGCCAAGCTGCGTCGACTCGTCGCTTGCCGACTTGGAACCAAGCGCTGTACGCACCTTCGTGGAAACGCTGTTCACAGCTTTGATGGGTGCATTGGTGATGGTATCGACCGCCGAAGTTGCCGACGCCGCCGCATCGGTGATTTGCGAAACGTCTTCCAGAATCTCGTCAACGCGCATCATCTCGAGATTGACCGCATCCAGAGTAAGTTGCACGCGATCGACCATCGGCTCAACCTTTACCACCGTCGGACGCAAATCCTTGACCATGCCGGATACGTCGTCAAGCATAGGATTGACTTTTTCTGTTATGTCAGTGACGGTGGTCCGCACAGAGCGCAGCAGCTTGATCAATTCGATGATGAGCACGACAAGAGCGATGCCAACGCAGATTAAGACGATTGGACCCGCGATATCCATTACCTGTTGCATCAATGCCTCCTTGT
Organism: uncultured Coriobacteriaceae bacterium; assembly: GCA_902796815.1. GTDB lineage: Bacteria > Actinomycetota > Coriobacteriia > Coriobacteriales > Eggerthellaceae > UBA9715. The sequence continues at coordinate 3,022 of CADBQL010000022.1, forward strand.
TCGGTAGTTTTTTACTATATCACCGCTTTGGTATACATGAGACGTGAAAGACAACAAACGCATCGACTCAACGTGCCGAACCGACTACAAGTCACAGGCGGGTCGGCGCAACACGACGCTGGCGCCTTTAACCCGATCGCGATGAGTCATACCCCTGGAGCGCGGCTCATTGCCACATGAGTCATGCCCCCGGGGCGCGACTCATTGTCGGATGCGCCGCACATAAAAAGTCCCGTCCCCGAACCGGAAGGATGAACCCACCCCGAAAGGTGGGTGCTCGCAGCTTGCTGCCTGGCTTTCGCGTCAACGGACGCGAATCCCCATTTCACGCGCAATCTAGAGCTCCCTTGTCATAAAATGTCGGTCCACCGCTTAAATACGGACTCGAGAACGGAACCTGATTGAAGCCTAGCGCACTTGGGCCGCAATTTCTAGTCTTGACTTATCCCCGCTGATGACATAAAGGCGCAAGTGTTTCAAGCTTGACCCATCTAGTTCAACCCACAACCGACTACGATTTGTAGCGCGCAAACGGTGGGCGGAACGGATTGGCGAATCGCTTGTGCTAATCGCCTTCGTTGCCGTCAAGCAAAACGGCTTCGGCATCGTTTCGCGTGTAAGGGGCAATTGCGCGCAGGGCTGCATCGCGCGCCTCTCGTGCGTACGTCGTATCCTCAAGAACGAAGCGCATCTTTGCCCAAATGCCATACTCGCCGATTTGCGTGACGAGCAGCCAAGGGTCTTTCGCAAGCGGAGCAACCTTTTCCACCGCTTGGCGCGCGAGCAGCTCCATTTCACGAATGACCTCGTCTATTTCGCGGCCATCGGTGTTGAGCACAACCACGGTGGAAACGAGCATCTCAGGCGAGATTTTTGAAACCGTCGTAGAGTTGATCGTTGCATTCGGAATCAGATGGACGACATTCTCGAAATCCTTGACGACGGTCTGGCGCCACGAAACATCCCGCACAATTCCTTCGATGCCGCCAACAATCACGTGATCACCTGGGCGTACGATACCGAGCAGCGTGACCTGGAGTCCGCCGATAAAGTTCTTGATCGTGTCTTGCAGACCGAGCGAAACGGCGATGCCGCCGACGCCGAGCGCTGCAATGAGCGCATTCACGTCGACGCCGAAGCATGCCGAAAGCATGATCGAAATCCCGATAACCCAAATCGCGATACGCGCAATGTTCACGAGAATCGTGCTTTCGGGCACCGGCGAGCCATCGACGCGCATTATGCGGCGAATAACTTTGGTCGCGAAATGCGAGATGAGGGTTATCGCCACAAGAATCAAGATGGCCGCAACCCACCCGTGGATATTGTATTCTCGTATAAAACTTTCGATCGACGTCGTATCGAGGTCCATTCCCAGCCTCTCTTCTACACAGGCGAAAACGATGTTATTCGACTGTTCCGTACACCTGGCCCCACGCGTGTCCTCCGATGATGGAATTTAGTTGATCGCACAGACGCGATCTCACATAGCTGCCGGGGGGCAATAAGCCCACGACCTCCAGCAAGTCCTGAGGAAGGTCGTTCGATTCGGCTGCGATTATCACGTCAAGGCGCCGCACCTCGTAATCATCGGGCATTTCGTCAAATAGTTCGTCGACGATGGATTGCAGCGCGCCAAAATCTTGGCTCGGCTGGACAGACATCGGGCACCTCGCTTCCTCGATCGTTTTGTTATGAATTCTATCCCGAGAATGAGCCATACCCCTCGGGGAAATGAGTTTTGCCCCTGAATGAGTTTTGCCCCTGGGGCGTGACTCACTCGAGAATGAGTTTTGCCCTTGGGGCGCAACTCACAATATCATGAGCGATGCACGTCAAGGCCAAAAACAGTCGCGGCAAGTGCACCGGTGAACGAAGGTGTCGCATTTCCTACCGCTCGCAAGAACTGCACGCCTGCGCCATACAGCTTCACCGCTGCGGAGGTCATGGTGTCAGGCGTATAGTCGAGAATGTCATCGAGCGGCACCAGCGATGCGCGCGGCTTGACGTTGGGGTCGGCTGTCACGTACAGCTCGGCAAGCAAGGGAAAATCGGTGAGCTTGGCAGCTTGCCGAGCGTATTCCTCCGCTTTGAACAACGGCTCTGCCGTTCTGAACCCGATGACCGATGCGCCGAGATCCTGCATGACGGCAACTGCTTCGGGCCACATTTCTGGCGAAAGCGGCGGGCGCTTCCCGACCGCACCGCCAAATGGCTCGATATCCACAATCTCGTAACCGTCCACAGACGCAGTCGGGCTTATGCTGTCGAACACCTGCTCGTCAAGGGAAAACGCCGATGATTGCACGTTCAGCGAGGCTTTTTCGTACTTGAGCGAAGCGGCTGAGCCCACCTCGCCAATTAACACCGACGCCATCACAGGCTTATCGCTCACTTGCCGTACGCCCATCAACGCGCACTTAAGGTCATCGATGCTCGAAAAGCCGCTGAGCAGCAGCGCCTCAACCGCCTCCGCCTCTATTGCCCGCGCGGCATCGGCATATTGGGAACGATTCTCGTTCAGCGACGACTTAGACGACGGGTCGAGCGGCAAACCACAAGGCGCTAATTCAGCAATTACATGCTGCGGCTTGAGATCGACGGCGATTTGGACTGCCGCATGGGCAAGCACAGACGCATCGCCATCCATCCGCACATGCGCGAGCCGCGCCCGCGTGAGATCTTCGGTCGTCGCGACGATGCACTGGGCACCTGCCATCTCTTCCATACGCAAAGCGTCATGCACCACATCTGGCTCCATCAGATTCAGATATTGGCGATCGCGCGCGGCGTCGATTCCCTGACGTGCAAGCGCAGCGTCGATAGGAGCCGAAAGCACCAGCATATCCTTGTGAAACCTCAATTCGATATCGGGCATGAACCCTCCTTTCGAACAATGAGTAACAGGACGTTCCTATGGTTTATGCTGAATAAGCCATAGGAACGTCCTGGCACCCATTGTAGCAGAACAATGGGTTTCTTAGCTAACCAGCCACCGCCCGATACGACCGAGCCTGCTTATTGCTACGAAACTTCGGCGAGCAGCGTTGCGGCAACTGATTGGGTCAAAGCAATTTTTATACCGTTTATGAATATGACATCTTGGATATTGTTTTTCTTCGCATAATCGCAGATGTTCTCGTCGGTATAGCGGAAATCGATGATGTGCAGATATTCGTAGTTGTCTACGAGCAGGGGCGC
>CADBQL010000023.1 GCA_902796815.1 uncultured Coriobacteriaceae bacterium
CAAGTAGACGTCCGGAAATCTTTCGCCAACCAAAAACGGGGGGACCAACTCGCGTGCGCGCGCCAAGCTCGCTCCGAACAAAACGGGGCCACGTCCTTCATCGGCAGCCTGCAGCAACAGCACCTGGAAGGCATCTGAGTGCGTAAGGGTTTTCATCGCGCTATTCTCCGACTCTATACGACTCTATACTTCAGCTTGACAACTAAGCATAGCCCATGTCATCGACCTGGTCTTCGTCCATGCCGAAGTAATGGGCGATTTCGTGGATGACGGTTTTGCGCACCTCTTCGAGCACATACGAGCGCGACCCGCCCAAGCGCTCATGAGGCCCCTTGAAGATGGTGATCGTATCGGGATAGTCGCCAATGCCATACGAGCCATCACGCTCGTCTATCGATACGCCATCGTAGAGTCCTAACAGATCGCCCTCATCGGAAAAGAGCCCATCGCCGTCAAAATCCTCTTCCTCCGGCTCGTCGGCGATCATGATCGCAACGTTTTCCAACTCATCCAAAAACTCTTCTGGAATTGAGTCGATCGCATCTTGAACTGCGGATTCGAATTCTTCATCAGTCAACTTCACCATAGCAGCCTTTTTCGTCCATATCGTACCGACTTATACAGGGTACCCGCTTTTTGAGTGCAAGGACAGTCCCATGTGCATTTTTGCAAACGGAGACCGTCCCTGTATGCGTTGCAGTATCATGAAACGGGGCACCTACAAGAAAAGGATGGCAAACGTGGCATCAACCCTCAAACGGACCTGGGCCGAAATCGACCTCGACGCTCTGGCTCACAATTATCGGGCGCTCAAAAAACATATCGGCGAAAACGTGAAGTTCATGGGCATCGTCAAAGCCGACGCCTACGGGCACGGATCGGTGCAGGTCAGCCGCTGCCTGCAAGAAGAAGGCGCAGATTACCTGGCTGTTAGCAGCATCGACGAGGCCATGGAGCTACGCACAAACGGCATCGAACTGCCTATCCTCATCCTTGGCCACACGCCAAAGGACCAGGTCGATAAGCTCATCGACAACAACATCACCCAAGCGGTCACCTGCGAGGCCAAGGCGATCAACTACTCCGAAGGAGCCTCGCGGCTCGGGAAAACCCTCAAAGTCCATATCAAGGTGGACACGGGCATGTCGCGATTGGGCTACTTGTGCGAAGGGGACTTCTTCAAAGGCGGCATAGACGGAATCGTCCAGGCATGCCGCATGCCGGGACTCGAGGCGGAAGGGATTTTTACGCATTTCTCGATGGCCGACGAGGACGGTGACGAGGCGCTCGCCTACACGCAGCATCAGTTTAAGCTGTTCGTCGAGGTCATCGAGGCGGTCGAAGATGCCTTGGGCAAAAAATTCGAACTTCGTCATTGCGCGAACACCGGGGCGACGGCGCGGTTCCCCGAAACCCATCTCGACATGGTACGACCGGGACTTCTGCTGTATGGTTACGGCGATTATGCTCACGAACTGGGCTTAGAGCCGGTGATGTCGCTCAAGAGCGCCGTGCAGACCATCAAGCACTATCCCGCCGGCACCAAGGTGAGCTATGGCGGCACGTTCACGACCACCGAAAAAACCCGTATGGGCGTGCTACCCTACGGCTATGCGGACGGCTTTTTGCGATCGCTTTCGAACAAGGCCGTCGTCATGACGTCCGAAGGCCCCGCGCGCCAATGCGGGCGCATCTGCATGGACATGAGCATGATCGACTTGACAGGCAAAAAATCGGTCAGCGTCGGTTCCGAAGTCGAGATTTTCGGAAAACACAATCCCGTCGAAGACATGGCCGCCGCGGCGGGCACCATTCCCTACGAGCTCGTCTGCGCTGTCAGCAAACGCGTGCCGCGCATGTACCTCAAAGGCGGCGAGGTCATTGAGCGCGAACTTTTGCTTCGACTGTAAACGCGCGGGAAAGGAATCCCGTTTGGAAAAGCCCCTGTTGGGACAGGGGTCATGGGAAAAGGGTCAGATCCCCTTCCCAAAAGGGGCCATTTCGGGATGAGCTCTCCCCTCCCGGAAAGGATCTTCCGACCTTGGGAAAGGTCCTCTGTTTCGGGGAGGGCCTTCGTCGGGAGGGGGCTCCGCCCCCGGGAAGGGGCCCGCTCTCGGGAAGGGGGTCTGACCCCTTTCCCAAAAACTATCGAAGAAAGGAAACGACGTGGCACAACGCGAACGCATCGTACACTCCATACCGCCGACGTTTGATGAGCGCAGCCGTGTGCTCGTGCTTGGCACGATGCCGAGCCCGGCGTCGCGTGAGGCGGGATTCAACTACGGTCATCCGCGCAATCGTTTTTGGACCGTGATGGCGCAGCTCGCTGGCGAGGCGCTGCCCATCGGAACCGAGCGGCGACGTGATTTTTGCCTGCGCCACCACATCGCGCTGTGGGACGTGCTTGCCGAATGCGATATCGAAGGTGCTTCCGACGCGAGCATCTCTAATGCCGTGCCCAATCGACTGACCGACATCACGAAAGCCGCCCCTATTGAGGCTGTGTTCTGCACGGGAGCTAAGTCGTTCGAGCTATACAACCGCTATTGTGCCGATGAAGTGGGCATTCCCGCCATAAAGTTGCCATCCACGAGCCCCGCGAACGCCGCATGCTCTACTGAGCGATTGTTGCAAGAGTATGCGGCGATTTTCGAGCACGAGCACCGATTCGAACCGCCAACGCTCGAGGTCGCTGACGTCGTAGCGCTCGAGCAGACAATCGCCGCTAATGGGACGTCGCTTTTCGAGCTCATGGATCGCGCAGGGCATGCGGTTGCCTGGCGCGTGCAGGGGATTCTGGAAGAGTTGGAGAAGGGCGCGTATACGAGCGGGCGCAGCGGGTTTTCGGCCGCGGGCGACGGAGTCACAGGGGCGGCTTCGGCCGCGGGCGACGGAGTCGAGAGGGCGCCTTCGAGCGCGGACGCTGGCTCTCCAGTGGCGGCATCAGCCGCGGGTGCGGACCTCGCTGGAGCGCTTTCGGACGCGGGCTCAAACCTTGCGGAAACGCCTTCGGCCTCATCAGCCCCCTGCCACTCGGAGGAAGCACCATCAAACCTGGTCACAATCTTGTGCGGAAACGGAAACAATGGCGGAGACGGCTGGGTGGCCGCTGCCCTCCTAGCCCAGCGTGGCGTGAACGTGGGCATCGTGTGCGCCAAGCTCCCTGAAGCGCTCACCGCGCAGCCCGCCCACGACGCCGCGATTCGCGCGCTGGCAACGCTCGAAGAACTGGGTTGTCGCATACTCGACGCGGATGGGATTTCGGACGAGTTCGCAAGCCCGAACGCCCACCCGAACTCGATTGAAACCGCAAACGTGAACGTGGAAGTCGCCAAGGTCTCCCACCCGGAACCAACCGAATCCATGGGCGCAGACGCGGTTGTCGACGCAAGTTTTTCGCCCAATGTCCAGAACCACTGGATACGCACGCCATTCGTGCTCGTAGATGACGGCTCGCCCGAATGCCGTCAAGCAGTCGAGCACGCCCTTGCCACATCGCTCGTGGTTGTCGACGCCATCATGGGCACTGGCGCCGCCAAGGCGCCTCGCTCTCCTTTCCGCGAATGGGTGATCAGCGCAAACGCATTGCGTGAACACCATGTAACCCTTGCCGTTGACGTGCCGACCGGCATCGACGCCAATACGGGCGAAGTTGCCGACCCTCACCTTCCCGCCGACGAGACGATTACCATGATTGTACGAAAAGCGGGTCTCTTGCCTGACGCCTGCGGCCCCGTAACTGTCGCCCCACTCGCTTACATTGAGCCGTTCGTGAAGTAGGACGCGAACCGACTTAGCCCGCCAGTCAATCCACGACTCAACGACGCGATACGATGGTTGGAAGACGCACGCCTTCTGACCTGACATATGAAACCATCGTGGATTAGGGACCTGCGCTTTTTCGATTTCGCTGCAGCTGATCATCGGTTCCGCGCTTTCCCAAGAATTGCCGGCGTCATAAATCGGCAAGCGCACATTTTCCCAGGAGTTGGCACCACGGCAACTCCGGGGGTTCGCGCCGGTCGTAAGCGGCGGCCTCGGCAAATTCGGGGGTTCGCATTGATTCGTGCCTGGCGGCTTCGGCAAATTCGGGGGTTCGCATTGAAATCACGATTTTTCATGCGTCTGTTTTGGCAAATCGGAGGGTACGCACTGAGTAACCCCCGATTTGCCAAGGGGTGAAAACTATAATCCCAGCTCAAATGCGTATAGACTTTTCCCAAAAAGTGCGAACCCCCCGATTTGCTATAACAGAGACGCCAAAAGACGCGATTTCGGTGCGAACCCCCCGATTTGCCGAAGCCGCCAGGCACGAATCAATGCGAACCCCCTAATTTGCCGAAGCCGCAGCCCGAACCTGATCGCAACGCCCCAACTCGCCACGACAACCACGCCCGAATTGGCGCGAACCCTCTATGAACAACCTCGAGTTCATACGACACCGCATATCAAACGAAGAGGCGCCCGTCTTTCAGCCCCTGCATTTCAACTTGCAATCAACCTGAGTTCGCCGAGCCTGCCAAGCCCATTACAGTTTGGATCAGCCCAATTGTGCCGTATTAGGGGGCTTGGCGGCCCCCCGGTCCTGCCAAATCTGCCGAGTCCGCCGAGCATGCCGGGTATGCCAAATCTGCCGAGCCTGCCGAGCCTGCCGAGTCCGCCGAGCTCGGCAGCAAACATTTCCCAATACTTTGTTAACCGATATTTACTATATGATATCATTAAAGTTAAACTATGCTGACTTTAGCGGACGCAAGCGAAAGGAAGGCACATGCAAAGCGTTACAAAAAACATCTTGTTCACCGGACTCGGGTTCCTCATCGGCACGGCTGGCTTGAAAGCGGCCACTTCGCAAACGGCGAAAAAAGGCTATGTGCATGCCATGGCTCAAAGCATGAAAGCCAAGTCAAGTTACGAATCCATGGTCGAACAGGCCAAAGCCGAGTTCGATGACATGAAAGCCGAAGCAGAGTTCATAGCCGTTTCCGACAAAGACGTCGAAGCAGCACAAGAAGCCGCCGAAACGACTAAATAGCCCATGGACTACACAATCGAAAAGGAGATACCCGGGCGCATCCGCGTAAAACTCGCAGGCCCCGTTCCCCAGGATTACCTCGGTGCACTCGAAGCGGTTCTCGACGCATGCGCTGACATTTGCCAGTTTCGCATTTATCCGCGTATCGGTTCAATCGCAATTACGTACGAGCCAAACGAAGTCACGCGCTTGCAAGCGCTCAAGTACCTATGCGACATCGACCGCACCACCATCGAGAGCGCACGCGAGAAACGCGTGCTTTCGACAACCGCACTCTCTCACAATCTCCTTCTCGACATCGCCTGGCTTGCTGGCACATACCTCGTGCGCCGCGCACTTTTGCCCCATCCGCTGTCGTTCGCATGGAATCTCTTGTCGTTCGTCCCATTCGCGCGGGCAGCCTTGCACTCGCTCGGACGCGGACAGCTTGACGTCCCCGTACTCGACGCAACGGCTATCGCCACATCGTTCGTCCAGCGTGACCCAAAAACCGCCGGCGAAACCATGTTCTTGCTGCAGCTCGGAGAAACCATGGAGGCCTACACCGAAGCGCAGTCCGAAAGCGCGCTTATCGACGCCCTGCTCGACGTCGCGGAAACCGCCAATAGGGTGGAAGGGAACACCGAAGTCCAAATCGCCGTCGCCGATTTACAACCAGGCGACCTCATCGCTGTTCGCACGGGCATGCCCATCGTAGTCGACGGCGTCATAGAGACAGGCCTTGCCATGGTCAACCAATCATCGCTCACCGGAGAGCCGCTCGCCATCGAGCGCACGATCGGCGACGACGTGTTTGCCGGCACTTCGGTCGAAGACGGAGAGATTTTGGTGCGCTGCAAGTCTGGGCTCGGCGAATCGCGCTTGCGCTCCATCGTTTCGCTCGTGAAAAACGCCGATTTGTACCAATCGGAACGGCAGAAACGCAGGGATGATCTGGCGAACCGTATCGTACCGTGGAACTTCCTGCTCGCAGGCATCGTTGCCCTCGCCACCCGCTCGCTCACGCGTACAGCTGCAGCCCTCATGGTAGATTACTCGTGCGGGCTGCGCCTGACCGCATCCATCGCCGTGCTCACAGCGATGGGTCAATCCGCACGCGCCGGCTTTACCGTGAAGGGATCAAAGAATTTCGACGCTATGTGCGACGCCGATACCATCGTCTTCGACAAGACTGGCACGCTGACCGAGGCGGAACCGCGCGTCACCAAGATTGTCGGTTCGCGTGGCTGGCCGCAGCGCGAGGTGCTGCGCATGGCAGCCTGCCTGGAAGAACACTTTCCCCACCCTGTCGCGCGCGCCGTCGTGAACGAGGCGTCGAAACGCAACCTCGAGCATCGCAGCCTGCATGGCGACGTCGAGTACCTCGTCGCTCACGGTATCGTGTCGACAGTCGAGGGCAAGCGCGCCGTAATAGGATCCGAGCACTTCGTAGTAGAGGACGAAAACGTTACCATAACCGCTCGTCAAAGCGCGCAAATTGCGAAGGAGCTCGATGGGCTCTCGCCGTTATACCTGGCTGTCGACGGAAAACTCGTTGGCGCCATAGGCATCGAAGACCCTGTGAAAGAGGGCGTCGCCCAGGCTGTGCAAGAGCTGCGCGACCTCGGATTTAGACACGTTATCATGCTAACGGGCGACAACAGACACGCCGCCGAGCGCGTCGCTGAAGCGGCTGGAGTTTGCGAATTTCGTGCCAACCAGCTGCCAGAGGACAAATACGCGTTTGTCGAAGAGCTAAAAGCCTCTGGGAAAAACGTCGTCATGGTCGGCGACGGCGTGAACGACGCACCTGCATTAGCTCTTGCCGACGTGGGCATCGCCATGGGTCAGGGCACGGCAATCGCCAAGGAAGTGGCGGACATCACGCTTTCGGACGGTGATTTGTCATCCATCGTCAACCTCGTGAAGCTCTCGCGAGAACTCTCGCATCGCATGGACCGCACCTTCGCGCAGGTCATGACCTTGAACTCAGCCTTCATGGCGGGAGGAATTGCCGGCATCATCACGCCGCAAACCTCCAGCCTGCTGCATAATTCCACCACCATCGCCCTCAGCCTAGAGGCAAGCCGCCCGTACGCCGTGAGCTAATTTGGGGAGCCGTCGTTGGCGACGGTCCTGCCAAAAGCTGTCGGCGCTGGGACAGCCCGGCTACAGCGATGCGCCGGCCACGATCCGCAGGACACAAGTCGCAGAATACAACGCATCGGCGGCGATCCACGATCTGCAGCCCACTGTCCGCAGTCCGCGAGCTACGGCCGTCGCGAAGAAACCCTGACCATACCCGCACATCTCACATAGAACGAATGCTCTTGTCGCGTAGCTTCGCGAGAAGCGAACAGCCCATCATCAACACGAGCAGAACCCCTACTCCTCCGGAAATGGCCTCCATGACCACAACGAGCAGCGGATCGGCAAGATCGGCATAGGTTCCGAACATCTGCATTTCCAGCATGAGCAGCGCCCCTATCGCGCCCGCAAGCGAAACCCGCAACAGCGTTTGCTGCCGCAAATCACCTCTCATCGTTTTCGTGGCGTTCACGATAGCCACAATCACGTTGTAGAAGGTGAAGACCGCCACAGCAATCATGGCGAATTCGGGCAGAGCATCATTGTGGCCTTCGACAATGCACAGGCACATGATGACCGCTACGATTACCGCCAAAGCCACGAGCGTCAGACCGCACACCGCCGCCGTAACCCGCCATGGCAACTTGCCACCGCTTCCTGTACTTGCAGCGACAAGCGAGCTCATGATCACGAGCGCAACAAAATAGATGGTCATGGCCTCAAGCCACATAGAAGAATTCATCCGCCACAATACGCCGTTGAACACTGCAAACGCGAGATTCCCGAAAGCGCCTGCGCACAATATAACCAAGTCTGCGAAGGGCGGATCATGAAGAAACCTGTCCACGAACCCAATACGTAGCACTGGTTGGACCAGTTTTTCGATTTTTCCCGCAAGTCCTTCCATGCTGCTCCTCATGTATATGATGCAATAGGCACAGGTGCACCCGCCAACCAGCTCCAAGCACTCCGCCTGGTATGCAAAACATGCTTTCAGATAATAGCAGATGGAACTGCGCCGCAACCTCATGATTGAATGCTAACGCATGGAAGCGTGTTTAGAAACGAAGTTGAGTAAACCAGATGTTCCGTTCAGCATGGGATACTCCATCAGCTCCGATACCATCCTCGTTGAAATAGCGATCAGCGGACTCGGCAACCCCAAACTTTTTTGAGGCAATGGCACCACTACTCGGCGACTCAATCGAACCCGCAAGAAAGAGCAGCAGTGCGAAGGTGGACCCGCTGTTCATCATGCGTGAATTCAAGCGGAAACGCCTCAAGGAAAGGGTTTAGTTTTGGATAAGGCCTACCATCTACGACCTGGTCAGCGCGCCGCGCCCCAAAAAGCGCCAAAGTTGAAATGCCCCCGATAAAAAAAGGACTTAAAACGTTGCCGTTGCAAGTGGTTTAAAGACCTACCAGGAACATGAACAGCATTCAGCCATGAAACAGCGCGCGACGAATTGGGGGTTGTGCTATTCGCGACCAACGCGCATAATACGCAATGCGCAATTCCTGCGATGCTCCCGGAATCTTCGCGAGACCGGAAGCGGAGGAAACTCTGGAGAACTCTTAGATGAGTGCCGAAGGTGCAAGGCCGCCCGCACAGGCGTGCTGAATCTCTCAGGCAAAAGGACAGAGGCGACATCGGACCGCATGTTTCGAAGCTCGCTTAAGACCTTCTTCAGAGTTCAAGCTTTACTGCAAGGAGGTCTTTTTCATGGAAGCAGCATTGCTCGACATCGTGTCGACGATCAACTCGTACCTGTCCAACTACGTCCTACTCGTCCTGCTAATCGGCACGGGCTTGTACTTCACCGTCCGCACGCGATTCGTGCAGTTCCGCTGTTTCGGCGAGGGATGGAAGAAGATGTTTGGCGGGTTCTCGCTACGAGGTGGTGACCACGGTGGCGCGATGAGCTCGTTCCAGGCGTTGGCGACGGCAATCGCAGCGCAAGTTGGCACCGGCAACATCGTCGGCGCATGCGGCGCCATCCTCATCGGCGGACCAGGCGCCATCTTCTGGATGTGGATAATCGCGCTTCTGGGCATGGCCACAAATTACGCTGAGGCCACGCTTGCCCAGAAGACGAAGGTCATCGGCGAGGACGGCGGCGTGCACGGCGGACCCGCTTACTATATAACCACGGCCTTCAAGGGCGCCGGCGGGCGGTTCCTCGCTGGGTTCTTCTCGGTCGCCATCATATTGGCTCTCGGCTTCATCGGCTGCATGGTGCAGTCCAACTCCATCGCCGAGACTATGAACAACGCGACAGGCATTCCCAGCTGGATCGTCGGCTTGGTCGTCGCCATCGTCGCCGGATTCATCTTCATCGGCAACCTCCATCGCCTTGCCAGCGTCACCGAAAAGCTCGTGCCCATCATGGCAGTGATCTACCTCATTGGCGGACTTGTCATCCTCATCATGAACGCCAGCAATCTGCCCGCCGCATTCGCGCTCATCTTCTCCTGCGCGTTCAACCCGTCCGCCACGCTCGGCGGCGCGTTCTTCGGGCTCGTCGCGGCGCTGACGCAAGGGGCCAAGCGCGGCCTGTTCAGCAACGAGGCCGGCATGGGTTCCACGCCGCACGCGCATGCGCTCGCCAACGTGAAAGACCCGCACGAGCAGGGCGTGGTCGCCATGATAGGCGTATTCGTGGACACAATCGTCGTCGTCACCATGACAGCACTCGTGGTCATCAGCGTGCTCTACGTCGGCGATGGGCCGCTCGCCGCGGCATACGAGAACGCCGGCAAGTACGACACGGTCGCCGAATTCGCGACGGCCGAGGGCGACGCCATTGCCGAGGGGTATGCGCTCGACGCCTCGGGCAGCCTCGTCGATGCCGACGGCGAGATCGTGCTCTCCGACGACGACATGGGCGACCCTGCTGCACTCGCCAAAGCAATCGGCATCTCGAAGACAAACATGGCCCAGCTCGCGTTTGGTGCGTTTTTCACCGCAGGGCCCGGAAACATCTTCGTGGCCATCTGCCTGCTGTTCTTCGCATTCTCGACGATACTCTCATGGAATTTGTTCGGCAAGTTGAACGTTCAGTGGCTGTTCCGCAAGCAGAACACAAAGGTGCCCGTCATCATATACTCGATCATTGGAATCGCCTTCGTGTTTATGGGCTCGCTTCTGCAAAACGACCTGGTGTGGGAGCTGCAGGACATGTTCAACCAGCTCATGGTGCTGCCGAACGC
>CADBQL010000024.1 GCA_902796815.1 uncultured Coriobacteriaceae bacterium
TCGAAAGGCGGATAAAGCGCGAGACGGCCCGAGATGGGGTCTGCCGGCGGGGTGGCACGGGGCGTGCAGCTCGTTCCCCCTGTCCCGCTCCCAGCTTACTGCGCGGGCTGCTCTTCGGGGGGAACTTCTCGGCTCATGTATTCGTTGATTGTGACGAACTCGTAGCCCTTTTTCACCAGCTTGGGCAAGGCGCGCTCGAGAGCCGAAACGGTTGCATCCTGCAAGCCACCACCATCGTGCATGCGGACCACGTCGCCGGGCTGGGCTGACATGAGCACGTCGTAAATCTGTTCCTCGCCAGTGTTCAGCCAGTCGCCCGTGTCGAGCGTCCAACCGATTTCGGCCTCGATGTGCGGGGCGAGTACGACTATGCTCGAATCCTCGAGTTCTTGGTTGCCCACGCGGATGAGCCTGCTCGGTTGATAGCCGATTGCATCCGCTATAACTTGGCATCCGTGGTCGATTTGGTCGATTTGCTGCTCAGACGAGAGATTGGACATAACGCCTTTGGTCACGAGCGCGTCATCGTAACTATGCGTGCAAACTTGGTGCCCCTCGTCGGCAGCTCGTTTTACAAGATCGGGGCCATAGAGGTCAATCGATTCTCCCAAAAAGAAAAACGTAGCCTGAGCGTTGTTCTTCTTGAGTATGTCCAAGATTTCGCCCGTGTATGCATCGGAGGGTCCTTCGTCGAACGTGAGCGCGATGATTTTTCGGCTTCCGATGTCGGGAGTCGAGCGCGTTTCGGTCAGGTCCTTGGGATCGACGGTCTGCTTTTCGACCACCTCGCCCGAGATTTTGCCGGTTCGCGTTTCCATAACGCCTTCTTCGCCGAGCGAAAAAGTGTGGATGGGGCCGAGTCCTACGATGCTCACGCCGCATGGAACTGGTGATTCTACAGCGTCGTACGGTTCGACGGTGTCCTTGCCGTCGGTCAGCGTGATGGTATCGCCGTCATGCAGCTTGTACTCTGGGTCGGCGGTCTCTTCGTCACCCACGGTTGCAAAGAACGGGTCGCCGGCGTTTCGCTCGAGTATGTTGCCGCTGAGTGAGATGAGGTCACCTGGGTTCACAGGCAGGCCGCTTTCCTTGAGCGCTACCGCCATCGTTTTGTCACCGCGCAATTCATAGGGCGAGCCGTTGATGGTGACGGTGATGGAGCTGGCTGCCGAGCAGAATCGCACGGCGAAAACCACGGCGATAACGAGCGCAATCAACGCGACGACTTTCCCGATGGTGATGCGTCGCCACGTGGGAGCTTGAGGCTCGGCGTAGCGGCTTGAGTTCGCACTCGTGCGTCGCGAACGCGTAGATGCAGAAGCGCTTGTCGCTTGGCGCCGTTGCGTCTGGCGCTGCGGCTGGCGTTGCCGTTGCTGTGTCACCCGTGCTCCTTTCCTGTATACGACGAATTGTGTTCGCTATGTGGTTGCGAGGGGGTGCCCCTTCCGGCCACATTTCTACGCTTTAAGACCAAAAAGCAACTATTAATTTATAAGAGTTTCCCAATTCTACAAACGTGTTACCCAATTATGAACGAATAGCGCTAGAATAGGCGGGTTCCAAAAAACGACGAAAGGAAAACCATGACCCGCATTCATTGCCTGAACAACATTTCCGCACGCGGAACCGATCGCCTGCCGGCAACTTACGAGCTCGTAGACGACCTCGCGTCCGCCGACGGCATCCTCGTGCGCAGCGCAAGCCTGCATGAGGTTGAGTTCCCGGCGTCGCTTCTGGCTGTCGCGCGTGCAGGTGCGGGCGTAAACAACATACCGCTTGATCGCTGCGCCGAGGAAGGCATCGTGGTGTTTAACACTCCCGGCGCAAACGCCAATGCAGTTAAGGAGCTCGTACTCTGCGGCATGCTGCTTGCGAGCCGCGGTATCGTCGACGGCATCGGCTGGTGCCGCGACAACGCCGACGACCCGGCAATCGGCAAGTCGGCCGAGAAAGCCAAGAAAGCATTCGCCGGCCGTGAGATTTTGGGTAAGAAGCTCGGCGTCATCGGCTTGGGTGCCATCGGCGCGCTTGTGGCCAACGCGGCAGAAGATCTGGGTATGGACGTGTACGGCTACGACCCCTACATGTCGGTCGATGGAGCTTGGCGCATCTCCAAGAACGTGCACCACGTCACCGACCTGGGCGAGATTTGCCGTGAATGCGATTACATAACCATTCATGTGCCGGCGATGGACGCGACCAAGGGCATGGTCGGCGCCGATCAAATTGCACTCATGAAGTCCGATGCGGTGCTGCTCAACTTCTCGCGCGACACCCTCGTTGACGAAGCGGCGCTCGTAGCTGCGCTCGATGCCGACAAGCTGGGCTGCTACGTGACCGATTTCGCAACGCCTGCGATTATGAAGGCTGCCCATGCGATCGTGCTGCCTCACCTGGGCGCTTCGACCGCTGAGGCCGAGGAGAACTGCGCCGTCATGGCCGTCGACCAGATCGTTGACTTTATCGAGAACGGAAACATCGTGAACTCGGTGAATTTCCCGGCTATGACCTTGGGTGCCCGCCCCGTCGAGGGTCAGCGCCTCACCATCGTGCATCGTAACGTGCCTGGTGTGATCAATGAGCTTACCGATGCGATTGCCGCTAAGGGTCACAACCTTGCCAATATTTTGAGCAAGGCGCGTGGTGATTTTGCCTATACGATCATCGACATCGACGACAAGGTCGGCGCCGATGCGCAGGAAAAGATGCAAGCGCGCGAAAACGTCATTCGCGTCCGCGTGCTCTAAAAAACGAGTCGCGCCTCAGGGGCAGCGCTCATTTTTTGCGGGAAAGGGGTCTGACTCCTTTCCCGCTTTTAGGTTGTAGTTCGCTTGGACCGAGCTGGAGTTGCTCTCCACAGCTTGCTGCGCTCGGTCGAAGGGCGGTGAAGCTGCGCTGGAGCAGGGGAGGCTATCCTTTGACAGCCTCAAGGGTGCTTCTCGTTCGGGTCTGGCGAACCATGACCGCTTATGGGATAACGTCCTTTTTACCGTCCCGTATTTGGACAGCCGCCCAGATAATAGCTTACAATGAGCGGCATGATTTCTGCAGGTATCATAGCGGCGGCCCTTGTGGCCGGAGTACTCACGGGTTTGGTCGCCGGCATGCTGGGCGTAGGCGGCGGCGTGATCATGCTGCCCGTGCTTCGGCTCCTGTTCGGTATGAGTGCGATCCAGACGACCGCGACGTCGCTGTTCACAATCATTCCCACGTCGCTTTCCGGTGCGATATCGCATGTACGCGGAAAAACCTGCGCTCCGAAGCTCGGCATTGCAATGGGCGTCGGTGGTGCGATAACCTCGACGTTGGGGGTTCGCCTTGCGCAGATATCGCCAGGCTGGCTCATTATGTTGGCCGCAGCTGCTGCTGTCGGCTATTCGGCGTTTACGACGCTGCGAAAAGCCCTTGCGCTGCCGAAGGTGAAGTCGAGTTTGGAAGCGGATGGGGTGGAAGCCGCACCTGCGGAGGGCGCGTCTGAGGACGGCATGCCATCGGAGAGCGCGCAGGCAGAGGGCACACCAGCAGGCAGTATGCCAGCGGTCGACGCGCCAAGAGACAACACGCAATCGATTGCCCTGCCGGCAGTTCGGGTTCAATCGGATGACCCGCTTGCCCCTTCCGAGGCTTCGGCTTGCGCATCAGATGCAGCTGCGATCGACTCTTCTCCAATAGCAATTGTAAAAGCCCTGATTATCGGTATAATCACCGGCATTATCTCGGGATATATCGGTTTAGGCGGCGGTTTTTTGATGGTGCCGTTGATGCTTTCGCTGTTGAAAATGCCAATGAAACTCGCGTCGGGCACGTCGCTTGTGGCCATCATGATCCTGGCCATCCCTGCGACGATTACGCAGTTCATGCTCGGAAACGTTCAGGTAGCTGTTGGTCTTGCCATGGCTTGCGGATCGGTTCCCGCGGCAGCGCTTGGAGCAAGATTTGCCAAGCGTGTGCCCGAGCGACGACTTCGCTTCATGTTTGCGGGCTTTCTCTTCCTTTCGTCGATATCGCTCGTGCTCAGAGAGTTGATCGTATAATGCCCGCTATTGTGCAACCGAAAGGACTTGGCTGATGAATCTGCAAAGCCTGCATCGCAGGCGCTTACTCCTCCTGCTGCTGGTCGGCATTGCGGGTACTTCTGGATGCGCGTTGGCGTATATGGCTATCGCTGGCATTGGCTCGCCGATTCTGCAATCTTTTGCGGGCATCGTGTTCACGCTATCGATTCTGGCGCTTGCGTGGATTTGGCTCGATCCCGACACCCATGCCGCCCGGCGAACTGACGAGCTGCTCCAATTGGCAAGCCAAATGTTGGACTGCACTAAACAGGGGCTCACGACCGAAGCGGCGCAGCATATTTGCGAGCTGCTGCTTCCAGCGACGCCCGCTATCGCCGTCGCTATTACCGATAGGGAGACGATTGTTGGCTATGCCGGCTACAATGAGGCGCAAAACAAGCCTGGCAGCGCCATTCGTACGATTGCGACGCACCAAACCATCGAAGACGGAAAACCTCGCGTGTTGCACAAGCCCGACGATATTGGCCTACCCTCGACGTCGTCGAATATCCATGCCGCTATCGTTCAACCGCTCTATATCGGTTCGAGCATCGAGGGAACGTTGAAGTTTTATTACGGTCATTCGAGGCAACTCAACAAGACACAGGAATCGCTCGCCCAAGGATTTGCGGAGCTATTATCGACCCAAATGGCGGCATCGGCGCTCGAAGAGCAGATCAAGCTGACTACGAGCATGGAGCTCAAAGCTCTTCAAGCGCAGATTAACCCTCATTTCCTGTTCAATACGCTCAATACAATCGCTTCGCTCATTCGCACGGATCCCGCTAAGGCGCGCGTGCTTGTGCGCGATTTTTCGGCCTTTTACCGCTCGACGCTCGAGGATTCCCAAGACCTCATTCCTTTGCGGCGCGAGCTCAAACAGGTAGAACGTTATGTTTCGTTCGAGGTGGCGCGTTTCGGTGAAGAGCGCCTCGAGCTCATCGCGGGCGTCGATCCGCGTGTGATGGACATCGATGTGCCGTCGTTTATGATTCAGCCGCTCGTCGAAAACGCCGTGAAGCATGCAATGCGCGCCGAAGGAAAGCTCACCGTTACCATCACGGGGGTAATAAGCGGCGATGACGTGGTGATATGCGTTATCGATGACGGTTCGGGTATGGATGAAGAAACGTTGGAGTCCATGATGGAGGGTTCGTCCGAAACGGGCCTCGGCCTAGCAGTGCGAAACGTGCGGGACCGCATGAAGGGGTATTTCGGCCCGGATTCGACAATGGAAGTCAAAAGCGCATTGGGGCGGGGGACGGCCGTGTGCTTCACGCTCAGCCACGCGATGGACAGAGATCCCAATGTTGGCTCGCTGGATGCCGAAAGCTTGGCGCTGTCCGTTCCTCGCGACCTTCCACGCCTCGTCGTGAATGAATGATTGCGGTCTACGGGCTGGCTGGACGGGCGCGCCCTCGTGCACAGCTGTCGATTTCGCACGGAAAGCGCCTGCCGCACGTGGAAACGGCAGGCGCGCATGACCTATCTTTTTTCTCCTATCTTGTTAGATCCGTAACACGAAACACACAAACTTTCGGGGACGCCAAAGTTTTTTCTTGCATGAGCGTGTTGCCTGAGGTAATATCTTCTACGCTCGTTTTCGAGTAATGCGGGTGTGGCGGAATTGGCAGACGCGTACGGTTCAGGTCCGTATGGGGTTCGCCCCATGGGGGTTCAAGTCCCTTCACCCGCA
>CADBQL010000025.1 GCA_902796815.1 uncultured Coriobacteriaceae bacterium
AGACTTTGAGACCCACAAGAAGAGGCGAACGGGGCAAGGCATGAAGAAGATATTCATAATCGGCGGCATGGGCGCTGGGAAGTCGACAGCGCGCAAAGCTTTGACTGATCAAGGTCTCGAGTTTATTGATCTCGACGTGATCGGTCACGAAATCCATCACTGGCAAGTCGTCAAAGACGAACTCTCCGAGGCGTTCGGCGAAGATGTTTTTGACGAAAACGGAGAGGTGAATCGTCCCGCGCTTGCGCGCAAGGCTTTTGTGAGCCCTGCGGAGACGCGTAAACTCAACCGCATTACCATGCCACGTATCGAGGACGTTTTCACGACGCGGCTCGATGAGCTCGAGGCCGCTGGATGCCCGGCTGTGGTCGTGGAATACTCCGTTTTCAGAAACCGCCAGATGTCGCTGGCTTATCTGGCCGATGTTGTGGTGGCGGTGCTTGCGCCGCTCGAATTGCGTGTTGAGCGAGCCGTTTCATCCGGCTTCGAAGAGCAGGATGTTCGTCGTCGTATCGCTCAGCAGATTACCGATGCCGAGCGCATCGAGCAATCGGACGTTGTCTTTAACAACGACGGCACCAAAGAAGAGCTCTACAACAAGGTTCTCGCCTGGTGGAACGAGTATTCGAAAAACGCCTCCTGATGCGAGCATAGGCATGGTTGTCTCGATGCGCCGCTATTCGCGGCTAGTTTGCGTTGCGCAGCCAAATAGACGACAATCCAAAATGAGTCTTGTCCCAGGAATGAGTTTCCCCCAGGGGCATGACTCATTTCGGGAATGAGTTTCGCCCCAGGGGCGTGACTCATTTCCTCGGGGGCGCGATTCATTCGCTGAAAGGATACACATGGCGCATCTTTCTAACATCGACGGTATCCAGATGGAAGGCAAGCTGCCAGAAGTACGGCTTGCAAACACGCCCTTGCATGTGGTATCGCCCTACGAGCCGGCGGGCGATCAGCCGCAAGCCATCGAGGCGCTTGCGCGGGGTGTCGATGAGGGGCTGCGCTATCAGACGCTGCTCGGCGTCACGGGCTCGGGCAAGACGTTCACGATGGCCAAGGTCATCGAGGCAGTGCAAAAGCCCACGCTTGTTATGGCGCCCAACAAGACGCTTGCAGCCCAGCTCGCGAGCGAGCTCAAGGAGTTTTTTCCCGACAACGCGGTCGTATATTTTGTGTCGTACTACGATTACTACCAGCCAGAGGCGTACGTTCCTGCCTCCGACACGTTCATCGAGAAAGACGCTTCCATCAACGAAGAGGTCGAAAAGCTGCGCCATGCCGCAACGAGCGCACTGCTTTCGCGTCGGGATGTGATCGTCGTCGCGTCCGTGAGCTGCATTTACGGCATTGGCTCGCCCATGGACTACGCGGGTATGGCCGTTTTCCTCGACAAACAGGTGCCGGCGGAGCGCGACGACGTCATCCACGGGCTCATCGACATC
Organism: uncultured Coriobacteriaceae bacterium; assembly: GCA_902796815.1. Lineage (GTDB taxonomy): Bacteria > Actinomycetota > Coriobacteriia > Coriobacteriales > Eggerthellaceae > UBA9715. The sequence goes on from CADBQL010000025.1 coordinate 1,446, forward strand.
CAGTACGACCGCAATGATTACGATCTTACGCGCGGGACGTTTCGCGTGCGAGGCGATGCTCTTGACGTGTTTCCCCCGTATGCCGACAATCCCATTCGCGTGGAGTTCTGGGGTGACGAAATCGAGGCGATCTGCGAAATCGACAATGTGACGGGCGAGGTACTCGGCGAATACGAGGCGCTGCCTGTTTGGCCTGCTTCGCACTATGTCACGGCGCGACCCAAGATGGACCGTGCGCTCACGACGATTCAAGATGAGCTGCGCGAGCGTTTGGCGCAATTCAATGCCGAGGGAAAACTGCTCGAAGCCGAGCGCCTCGAGATGCGCACGAACTACGATTTGGAAATGCTCGAGACCATGGGCTTTTGCAGCGGCATCGAGAACTACTCGCGGCATCTGGACGGCCGTGCGCCGGGCGAGCCGCCGTATACGCTGATCGACTATTTCCCCAAGGACTTCTTGTGCATCATCGACGAATCTCACGTGACGGTACCGCAGATTCGCGGTATGCACGAAGGCGACCGCAGTCGCAAGATCACGCTTGCAGAGCATGGGTTTAGGCTTCCGAGCTGCTTGGATAATCGCCCGTTGCGCTTCGATGAGTTCGAGGCACGCGTACCGCAGTTCATCTACGTCAGCGCCACGCCCGGCGATTATGAAGAAAACGTTAGCCTTGCGCGCGTCGAGCAGATTATCCGTCCGACAGGTCTGCTCGATCCCGAAATTATCGTGCGTCCCATCGTTTCGCAAATCGACGATGTTATTGACGAAATCCAAATTCGCGCCGAGCGCAAAGAGCGCACGCTCGTGACGACGCTTACGAAGAAAATGGCCGAAGACCTTACCGATCATCTTCTTGACCAGGGCGTTAAAGCGCGCTACATGCATTCCGACATCGGCACGCTCGAGCGCGTCGAGATTTTGCGCGACCTGCGCCTCGGGAAATTCGACGTCCTCGTTGGCATCAATCTCCTGCGCGAAGGCCTCGACCTGCCGGAAGTGTCTCTCGTCGCCATTCTAGACGCTGACAAGGAAGGCTTCCTGCGCAATCATCGTTCTCTTATTCAGACGATTGGCCGTGCGGCTCGAAACGTATCTGGCCAGGTCATCATGTATGCCGACAAGCTGACCGACTCCATGGCCCGCGCTATCGACGAAACGCGCCGTCGTCGCGAGCTGCAGATTGCATTCAACGAGGAGCATGGCATCGAGCCGCAGACAATTCGCAAGGCCATCAACGATGTGCTCGGGTTTATCACCGAGGATGTCGAAGGGCTGTCGGCAGAACAGGTCAACAAAGAGCTTGCAGCCCTTTCGCGCGAAGAGGTGCTGCGCATCATTTCGAGCATGGAGGACGAAATGGCGCTTGCGTCGCGCAACATGGATTTCGAGCAAGCCGCTCACCTGCGCGATCAGGTAGTGCAACTACGCGCGCAAGTCGAAGGCCAATCGGAGGCCGACGTGCTTGCCGACCTGAAAAAGCAAGCTCGCAAGGGCAGCGCATACGGCAACCGCAAGCATGCCGCCTACGGATCGTCACGGCGCTCGTGACCGCGGAAACGAGACGGTTTTCCCAAGGCGAAGACGACCCATGCTAACGAGCCTTTTTGCTCACTAGCCGAAAACGCACCCAGAGGTGACGAGCGTGATTTCTGGGCGTTATATAAAACATTCCAGCGCGAGATGCGGACAAGTGCGAAACCCCTTCGGCTACGTGCCTGGCTGGCAAACTAGCGTAGTAGCGCCGTTCATGGTCAATGAACTCGCGTTCAGCCAAGCGTTCTTGACAAATAGGCTAAGACTAATCAGGATAAGGTTCAGAACGTGCCCCTTTTGAGGCACGCCTTATTCTTAGAAGGGGCTGCCCATGGCCTTTGCCACCGTTCTCGACGGTTTTTGCGTTACCCTTAAGTGTTCGAACAGCGAGATAGCTAAACGATGCGGAATGTCTTCATCGACCCTTTCGCGCTATCGCAACGGTCGACGTATCCCCAGCATTGATTCCGGGGCTATCGAAGAGTTGGCGCGGGGAATTGCGGGTCTTGCGCGTGAGCGTGGCATCATGGACATGTCGTCGCAAGAAGAGATCAGCCAAGCTCTCAAGGCCTCTCTTTCGCAAGGCCAGCCTCTGGGTATGGGTTTTGCCGCCCGCTTGGATTCCCTCATGCAGTTGCTCGGAATCCGCAACATGGAAATCGCCAAAGCGCTGAGGCTCGATTCGTCCTACATTTCACGTATTCGTCATGGTGAACGAACGCCGAGCGACAAGGGAAGCATAGCTGAGACAGCTGCGCAAATCGCGACGATGCGCTGCATGGAGCTAGACGTCCTCGATGAGGTTCTTGATTTGTTTGATATCGGAGAATCGACCGAAGGACTGAACGTCGAGGACACGGACTCAGCTAGCCGGGTAGTGCGAGCGATAAAGAGCTGGCTGCTGGGCAGCAAGATAACCGATGCCGACGTCGAAGCGCTGCTCGAACTGTTTGGAGACATCGACCAAGGCTACTACGAATGGGTTTTGCGTCGTGCTGCTCAGCCTCCCACTGCAACCATGTGTGCGAGCCTTCTGGATCCGACTATGCAGTTCTATCGTGGCGATGGTTTTATGTGGAAAGCCGAGTTGGGATTCCTTGAGCATGCGCTAGAATGCGGAGCGCATTCCGTGATTATCAGCAGCGACATGCCTGCACTCGAAACGGTTTTGCCCGACGCTGCTATCGAGGAATACCAGGAAGCCGTTGCCGACCTTGTGCGTAACGGCTGCCATATCACCATTATCCAAAGTTTGGATCGCGATTTGCGCGAGTCGATTCGCGCCATGTGGATGTGGATCCCTCTGTATATGACGGGAAACGTCGCTCCCCTGTATCTTTCGGGCATGACGAGTCAGCTATTGTGCCATACGAACAGTGTGTGCGAATGTTGCGCGATGGCGAGCGAAGCGGTGCGCGGAAACGAAGAAGATGGTCAGTACTTCATTTCGACTCGTCCCGAAGATATTTCCTATTATCAAAAGAAGATGAATTACATCAAGGAGAAAGCCTCGATCATGCTCGAGGTCTATCATGGCGATGATGAGGAGGGCATGGCCAAGTTCGAGCGTGACGAGGCGTTTCGTCTGGATCGCGATGCTCTTCGTGAAGTTTGCGCCGATAGATATAAAAATCTAAAGATAGTTCGGCATGCAGATTGCGTCGTGCTATCGGTGAAGCGCGCAGAGGAGTTCCATTTTGTGATTCGTCATCCCAAGCTGCGCTACGTCGTTTCTCACCTGCAATGACGAAAGCAGGTTCTATAAGCAAGATAGTCTCCGGAAAGCGTTGAGATGCGTGCAGGCTCCTGACCTGGAGAGTGGGTCGGACCCCTTTAAACTCGGCAGGGGTACGATGCATTCTCCAGTTCAGGAGCCTGCGGTGCTTGAGGAGTGAGTGAGTTGGGTATTGCCTGGGAGGTTTTGGCCGCCAGGTGTTCAGCGGTTGCTGGGTGGCAGTCGGGCGCTGGGCGCCGAGCACTTGGTGGTTGTCGATTGCTGGGTGATCGCCAACCGCTGGTTGCCGGGCGGCCGTCGATCGCCGGCTGCTGATTGGCCCTTTGCCAACCGCCGGTTGCCGGGCGGCTGTCGACTGTCGACTGCTGCTCGGCGCTAAACGTTGGTCACCCCAAAACGAGCGCATCGCGTGTTCGCGTATACTGGTATGCGCAAGATTCGCCAATATGAAAGGGGACGGCGCATGCCCGAGGTAGCACAACCGCCTTTCCATAGCTTCTCATTTACGCTGATCGAAGACAAAAAGCCGCGTTGCGCGTTTCGTCTGCGCCATCTCGAGGATGGCATGTACGAGCTACATGTGGAAAAAGGCTCGGCAGCGAACCCGATTTCGCAGTTCACGCGCAAGGTACCGCTTGAAAGCGCGCAGCGGTTCAAGGACAACCTCCAGGCTGCGGGCGCGTTCGGGTGGGATGAAAAGTACGGCGATGTCCCTGGGGCGCCGATGCTGCGTTGGAATGTTTCGACTGTATTTAAAGAAGACGTGTTCACGGTCGCATCGGCGGGTGGAAGTGCGGTCCCCGTGGGTTTTGACGCCCTGCTCGAAGAGCTGTACCGGATGGATTTTCCGCGTCCCGACCAGCCGCGCGAGGCGTTTGGCGGTGCGGCTGGTGCGGCCGGTACGAGAGGCGCAGCGGGCACAGAGGGTATGTTTGGGCAGTCAGGTGCGCTCGGTGCGGCGGGTGCCCTCGGGTCTGACCTGGGTGTGGACTTTTCGCAGCTTTCCAATTTGATGGGACAAAACGGCCTGGCAGGCCTTGATGCGACAGAAATGCTCGATTTGCTAAGCCAGGCTCGCACGAATCCGCAAGCCTTGCAACAGCGCATGCGTGAAGAATTTAGGCATATGCCCCACGACGAGCAAGAACGCATGCTCGACGCGCTCGCGCAATCAGGTCTAGCCTCTCGTGCCTGGTGGGAACGCTTTTTGCGCGGTTAGCCGAACGGTATGCGCTCGAAGCCGCGGGGGTTGGGATGCATATCCGCGGTTGCAGCAAATCGGGGGTTCGCACCGATCCGGGGGGTTGGCGATACGTCGAATCGGGGGGTTCGCACTGATTGGGGGATTAGCGATACGTCAAATCAGGGGGTTCGCACCGAAATCGCGCTTTTTTGCACTCCCATCTCCGCAAATCGGGGGGTTCGCACTTTTCCGGAAAAGCGCATATCGCGCTGACCTGGTGTTATATATTTCCCCATATTGCAAATCGGGGGTTGTTCAGTGAGCAACCCCCGATTTGCTAAGACGGAAGCGCTTAAAACCCCCAAATCAATGCGAACCCCCCGATCCGCAGAAGCCGCCAAGGCCAAATCGGTGCGAACTCCCCGATTTGCTACGGCCGCCCGACCCGAACCAATGCGAACCCCCCGATCCGCAGCGGTCGCCCGACCCGAATCAATGCGAACCCTCCGATCCGCAACGGCGGCAGCGCCCGGATCGGTGCGAACTCCCGAACCGCCGATTCAGACCGGATCGAATCGGTGCGAACCCTCCTATTTGTCGTGTTTGCACGGTGTTTCTATGCTAAACCAGGATTGACATTTCGCAGGTCAAACAGCAGTTTTAGTACGCAATCCTCGCCGTTGTGCCGCATTCCTGCTGGTCCAGGCGTCGTTCAACCAGTAACTGCTCTTGACGCCACAAGCGAACCCGCCCGAAAACACGCCCCTCATCAGGAAAATGTCACTCGGGTTTAACATAGAGCACGGTGCGGGGTGGTGAATTTCGCCTAGGACGAGCGAACCCAAAAGCGCTCGAGAGAACTCAGGAGCGTGGGCGTGTGAGTTCGGCGGTGTCGAGGCAGATGGTGAAAGGTCCATCATTCGTGAGCTCGACTTGCATATAAGCTCCGAATTCGCCACATGCGACATGCGTCACGTCTTGCTTGGCGCGCGCGATGAAAGCCTCGTACAGGCGCTTGGACTCGTCGGGTGCGCCGGCGTTCGTGAACGAGGGGCGATTTCCCTTGCGGCAATCGGCGTACAGCGTAAATTGGGAAATGACCAGCACTTCACCTCCAACATCGGCAAGCGAAGCCCCCGTGGCTTTTTCGCCATCGGGGAAAATCCTCAGTTTGAAAATCTTAGACCACAAACGTTCGACGTCGGATTCGGTATCGTCGGCTCCAACGCCTAGCAGGATTACATAGCCGCATCCGCATGAACCTACTGTTTTGCCGTCTATTGTGACGCTTGCGCTTGTTACGCGCTGAACGACCGCTCGCATATGCTGCCCTTTCGCTGAATAATGTCGTTGACAGTGTAGCGGAACGAGCTGTGTCTCCAGGCATTTTATCGGCAATCGATTTCCAATATTGCAAATCGGGGATTTGACGAGCTCGAAAATGGGGTGGGGCGCAGCTTTGGCGAGCCCGCGTGCTCGTTAAGGCTGCGACTTGTAGCACGTGCCTTTCTGACAATTTGGCTAAGGCATGAAAAGCGAGGGGGAGTGCGCTTGCGTGCATTATAATGCTCGCATGATTGATGAGATTCAGGTGCATAATCTGGCGCTGATTCGCGATGCGTCATTTGAGCCGTGTCCAGGCCTTACGGTCATCACGGGCGAAACTGGTGCGGGCAAAACCGCGCTGCTTTCGGCGCTCAAGCTGCTTATGGGCGTGCGTGCGAGTGCCGACATGGTTCGCGACGGAGAAGATGGCCTGGTCGTTTCGGGTCGCTTTTTGCAGCATGACATAAAGTCGGGTTTTTTGTCATTAAGTGAAATGGTCAACAATGGCGATGTAGACGGGGATAGCGTCGGTGATGGTGGAGAAAGCCACGGCGTCGAGAGCTACAGCGTTGGAGACAGCGCGGAAAACCGCGGTGTCGGGGGTGGCGGCAGCTTCAAGGATAGCAACCTCGAGGGCAATGGCGCCAAGGACGATGGTGACGAAGCCGCCGAAGACCTTGCCGAGCTTGCTGATTCCACAAATCGTGCCAGCGCAGATGGCTTTGCCCCTAACGTGAGGTCCGACGATTCAGTCGCGCCTGAAGAACTGATCGAGCTGGTCGTCACGCGAAAAGTCGGTGCAGACGGTCGCTCGCGAGCGAGCATCGACGGCGCGATGGCAAGTGTGAAAGAGCTTTCGGCCCTGGTGGCGCCAACGGTAGACCTGTGCGGTCAGTTCGAGCACCAGCAGCTGATGAAGCCTGCGAACCACTTGCGCATGCTCGATGCATGGGCTGGGGACGAGTGCGTGCAAGTGCGTAGCGAGTATGCGCGCGCATTTGCGAATGCCGCGTCTGCCGCAGCCGAGCTCAAGCGCGTCCAAGAGGCGCAGCAGTCATCGTCAGCCCAGGTCGAAGACGCGCGTTTCGCGCTTAGACGCATCGATGAGGTGGACCCGCAGCCTGGCGAATACGACGAGCTTCTTCACGATTTGGAAATTGCCGAGCACGCCGAAGCGCTCGCACGTGCGGCAGATACGGCGCATGAGGCGCTTTCGGGTGAAGAAGGCGCGTTGGACGCGCTGAACACAGCCGCCTCAGCGCTCGAAACGGCGGGTCGCGTTGATCGTTCGCTTGCTGAGCTGGCGCAGTCGCTGCGAGAGGCGGGGTATGTGCTCGAGGATGTTTCGGCACAAGCGCGCGATTACCGCGACAAGGTCGATTTCGATCCCGAAACGCTTGCGGTTCAGCAGGAGCGCTATTCGCAGCTGCAGGGTTTGTTGCGCTCGTTTGGCCCTCGTATGGAGGACGTGCTTGCAACGCGTGAGCGAGCCGCGGAAATGGTTTCGCTCGTCGACGATTCCGAGGCGCGACTCAAAGCGGCACAACGTGCGGTTGAACAGGCGGAACAGGAGCTTTTGCGCGCCGCGGATGCCCTGGACGAGGCACGGTCGAAGGTCGCCCCTGCCTTCGCGAGCGCTGTGACAGCCGTGATGGATCGATTGGAAATGGGCGGGGCCGAACTTGTGTGTTCGCTTGAACGCCTCGATCGCGCGGCGTGGACCTCGGCTGGCCCTTCGTCGTTCGAGTTCATGTATCGGCCAGGTCGGGGAATGCAGGCGCGTCCGCTCGCGCGCATCGCATCGGGTGGCGAGGTCAGCCGCGTCATGCTGGCGACCAAGGTCGTACTTGGGGCGGAAGACGATGTGGATACGCTCGTATTCGATGAGGTGGATGCGGGTGTTGGCGGTGCCGTGGCCGTGGCGCTCGCAGATGTCATTGCCGATTTGGCGCGAACGCATCAGGTCATCGTTGTCACCCATTTGGCTCAGGTTGCGGTGCACGGTCAATCCCACTATGTGGTCCGCCGCACGCAGGGTGACGCTGGCCCCGAAACCCAACTTGCACCCGTAACCGGCCAAGATCGCATCGACGAAATCGCCCGCATGCTTTCGGGGTCCATCACCGACACCTCTCGTGCCCACGCGCGCGAATTGCTCGGCGCATAAAGCGAGGAGCGTCCTGAGTGTTAAGGGCGCCATAAGTGCGTGGGCGCACGCTTTTCGCTCGCGTCAGTCGAGATCGCGCGCGACCGCCGATTCCCCGCAAGCCTTCGTGCATGTCCGCCGCTTTCGCGCAAAAAGCGCCGACTGCGCGCGAAAGCAGCGGAAATGCATAAACCGTCAAGATTTCGCTGCCCGTCATCAAGTACGTTAGTTGCAGGTTTGCCACATAGTCACGAAACATTTTCAAAAAAATGTTGACAGCAAGCACTCCATTGCACTAAAGTCACCATCAATCGAATAGCTCGAAACCGTTGAGGCGAAAGTCAAGCCAACATGGGCGCTCACAGAGAGCGGGCGTTGCTGAGAGTCCCGTAGAAATGCCGGTTGGTAAATGGATCGCCGAGGGAAAGGGGAAAGGCCACGTGTAAGCGAGGCCGAGTATCTGGACCGTGAGCCCGCGTTAGAGGCAGAGCGTGTGATGGCACGTTCACGAGTGGGTTTTCCCAGGTGGAAGACCAAGCAAAGGTGGCACCGCAGGTGTATTGAACCTGTCCTTTGCGACTTCGCGAGAGGTCGTGGAGGGCGGGTTTTTTATTTTGCGCTTGACGTGTTCGGGTGATTCGAGGCAGGGACGGCTGAGGGAAAGGATCCCGCAGCCACGGCGACGGTCACGGGGATAGGCCCCGGGCCACAACAGAAAGGAAGCCAACCATGTCGAGCACCAACACTGCAGCAAAGCGCACCATCGCAACGTCGAACCAAGCAGCTAAGGGGTTGAGCACCCAAGACCTCATTCTGATAGCCGTGCTTCTTGCCGCTGGCGCCGTCCTGAAACTGACGGTCGGTTCGCTGCTCGCGTCTTTCGGCATGAAACCGAACTTCATCATCGCGATGTATTGCCTGGCCATCATGCTTACACGCCCGAAAATCGGCCAAGCTGCCATCATCGGCCTCATTGCTGGCCTGATCTGCCAGATTCCGATGCTCAATGCCACGCCGGGGCTCAACATCGTTTCGGAGCTGCTCGGCGCGCTCGTGTGCGGCCTGCTTATCAAGATCCCGATGAACATCGGCGGAAAGCTTGACGTAAATCCGCTGGTCAACACGTTCCTTTCGACGTGCGTTTCGGGTGGCGCGTTCGCGCTGATGGCTATTTACATCAACGTCATTTCGCAGGGCACCGATCCCGCGCCGGCGCTCGTCGCCTACGGCGCCATCGTGCTCGGAACTGCGACCTTCAATGCCGTTCTGAACCAAATCCTCGTTCCGCCGCTGCGCAAGGTCCTGAAGAAGTAAATGAGCCCCGCCTCAGGGGCGAGACTCATTGACCGGCCCGTCGACGTCAAGCCTGCGAGCGCCTCCCCAATGAGTCTTGCCCCTGGGGCAAGACTCATTCCGAGGGCAAGGCCCATCCCCAATGAGTCGCGCCCCAGGGGCAAGACTCATTGGGGATGGGCCGACGTCAAGCCAGCGAGCGCCCTCCCAACGAGTCGCGCTCCAGGGGAATGAGCCAAGCCCCAGGGGCGAAACTCATCTCCGGGGCAGAGCCCATCCAAGGGGCGAAACTCATCCCGGGAGCACGACCCACCCACCATCCACGATGGAGCACCACCATGATAGACATCAAAGATTTCACGTTCACCTATCGCGAAAGCAGCGAACCGGTGGTCAAGGACATCAACTTGGCCATTCCCGACGGCGCATTCGTGGGCATCACGGGCGCTGCGGGTTCGGGAAAGTCGACGCTCACGTATGCGATGAACGGCATCATCCCGCACTGCTATCCTGGCGATTTTTACGGATCAGTCCAGGTCGAGGGCATGGATACCTGCGAGACTGAGCTTACGGACCTTTCGCGTGTGGTCGGAAGCGTTTGCCAGGACATCGATTCGCAGATCGTGACGTCCATCGTCGAGGACGAAATCCTCTACGGCCTCGAGAACTTCGGCGTTCCGCATGACCAGATCGAGGCGCGCCTTGTCGAAGCCCTAACCGATATGGGCATTGCCGACCTGCGCAATCGCGTAATCGATTCGCTTTCGGGTGGACAAAAGCAAAAAGTCGCCATCGCGTCGGTCCTTGCCCTCAAGCCGCGCGTGCTCGTGCTCGACGAGCCTACGGCTGAGCTCGATCCTGCGAGCTCGATCGGCGTGTTTGACCTGCTCGCCCGCTATGCGCACGAGCACGGCACAACGATTATCGTGGTCGAGCAAAAAATCGCGCTTCTTTCTCGTTATGCCGATTTGCTCGTCATCGTAGACGAAGGCCGTATCCGCTTTGCCGATGAGCCGGCACGCGTCCTCGAGCACTCCGACGAACTGCTCGAAATCGGCGTCAACTGCCCACGGTCAACGACGCTCATGAATCGCCTCGCAAAATCTGGCTTGTACGCAGGCCCGGTTTGCCGAAACGTCGAAGAAGCGTGCAACGCGCTCGAGGAGGTGCTCGCATGATCGAGTTTCGTGACGTCCACGCGTCGTACGACG